>CADBNU010000216.1 GCA_902796085.1 Heyndrickxia coagulans | reverse complement strand
GCTGGAGCAATGGGTGGATGTCAAGCCGAAGTAGGTAGTGCTTCTGCAATGGCTGCTGCAGCAGCGGTCGAGGCTGCAGGTGGAACACCTGAACAATCAGCCCATGCTTTTTCAACAGCACTACAAAATTTACTTGGCTTAGTTTGTGATCCAGTGGCTGGTTTAGTTGAAATTCCTTGTGTTAAAAGAAATGCTGTTGGAACTGCGAATGCTTTAGTTGCGGCAGATTTAGCTTTGGCCGATGTGAAAAACTTAATTGATGCAGATGAAGTAATTGAAGCGATGTATAGAGTAGGCAGACGGATGCCACGCGAATTAAGAGAAACAGGCTTAGGTGGCGTTGCTGCAACCCCAACAGGGATTGCCATCAGAAATAAAATCTTTGGAAAAGATAAATAAGTAAAGCAATACAAGTTTTAGTGAGTTGTATAGTGATTCACAGAACAAATAAAAAGGTAAAGATAACCTTATATTTTAAAAGGAGGAAAATGAAATGAGTGGGAATGCTGCAAGAGCACATCAACCTCAAGAAACTGTAAAAAAGTATAAGGACCCGAATAAGTGGCATATGCAAGATACTACTTGGGCGATGAGTCTTTTTGGAACGGCTATTGGTGCAGGGGTACTCTTCTTACCAATTAATGCCGGGTCTGGAGGAATTATATCTTTATTATTATTAACACTACTTGTATTTCCAATTGTGTATTTTTCCCATCGAGCAATGGCAAAAATGATTTACTCTTCCAAATCAGCTGGTGAAGGGATTACAGCTACAGTAAATGAATACTTTGGTAAAAAAGCGAGTACTATTTTTGATATCGTTTACTTTTTCTCAATCTATGCAATCTTATTAATGTATTCAGTTTCATTGACAAATACGTCAATAAGCTTTATCGAAAATCAAATGAACATGACTGCTCCACCAAGAATTCTATTGTCACTAGTTTTAGTTTTGGCTTTAATTTTTATCGTTAACTTCGGTCATGATGTGACAGTAAAAGTTATGAGTTGGATTGTATATCCGTTTATTGCAGCACTTATCTTATTATCATTATATTTAATTCCGCAATGGGATGTATCAAATTTAAGTTTAGCTGGTAACTTTGCAGCGGCAGATGGTGATTTCGGATTTATGGATGTATTAAAAATCGCGTGGTTTATACTGCCGATTATTGTATTCTCCTTTAACCATTCACCAATGATCTCTACGTTCGTTGTTAAACAACGGGAAACATACGGAGTTGAAAATGTTGACCGTAAAACAGCACAAATTCAAAAAGTTTGCTATATCATTACAATCTTTGTTGTATTATTCTTTGTTTATAGTTGTGCATTAAGTGTAACTGCCGGTGACCTTGCTCTAGCAAAAGAACAAAACTTACCGATTCTATCATACCTTGCAAATAAATATAGTATGCCATTATTTGCTATTGCAGCTCCATTAATTGCCATAATCGCAATTACAAAATCTTTCCTTGGTCACTATGTAGGAGCTTATGAAGGTATGGAACATTTAATTAAAGAGAGTGCTAAATCGCGCGGCATCGAACTTAATAATAAAACTGTAAAAAATATAATTATCGGTTTTATGATTGTGACATGCTGGTTGGTTGCTTATGCTAACCCAAGTATTCTTGACTTAATTGATATGATTAATGCACCATTAATTGCGATTATCTTATTCTTATTACCAATGTATGCAATCTATAAAGTTCCTGCTTTAGAAAAATATAGAAAACATATTGGTAGCAACGTGTTTGTTATCATTATCGGCGTACTAGTTGTTCTATCCAGTATTAAAGCGTTGTTCTTCTAAAAAATAGATAGTTTATATTAGCCAAACATTCAATCACCTTTTTATCGAGACTTTTCAACTATTCTCTTTAAAAAGGTGAATTTTTATTTAATATTGAATCTCTTGTTCTATGAAATTATTATCTTCTATTTCTTTCAACAACAAGAACTTTGTGAAGTTTGAATGCAAATTGTCGATGTTTCCCCTCGCTATTCGCATCCCATTATTTCAAATCTATTCGAAAAAACTATTTCTAAATAAAAATTTTCATATGAATTATTATTAAAATATATTGAAAAAATTAAACAATAAATTGAAAGAAAATTGAAAAAATACCTCCTTTAGATTAATATTATAATATACGAGCTCATGTACCAAAGAATAAAGGGGGAATGATAATAATAAAGTGAAATGATTAGAAAAAGGGGTCAGTCCCTCAGTCTTTAAAACGTAAAAAAATATTGCAAATTAAATCTTATGGTGGTATAACTATACATAACTATTTATTTTTATGCAATAAATTGAATAATTATAAAAGGTGAATTGGGGGACGAAAATCATGAAAAAACTTTTTGGAAATGGTTTTTTAATTCTACTCGTTATTGGTTTACTAGCAGCATGTGGCGGAGGTAACGCTGAAAGAAGTAACGGTTCTTCAGATGGAGATAAAAAGGTGATTAGAATGGCAACGTCAGCCGACTATGAACCATTTGAATCTATTAATGAAAGTGGAGAGTTTGTTGGATTTGATATTGATTTAGCTCAAGCGATTGCTGACGAATTAGGGTATAAATTAGAAATAACTGATATGGAGTTTAATGGATTAATCGGTGCACTACAATCTAATAAGGCAGATATGGTTCTTTCGGGTATGAATGCAACAGAAGATCGTAAAAAAAATGTTGATTTTTCAAAGGAGTATTTACCAGCGCATTCTACTTTTATAGCAACTCCTGATAAAGCTATTCATAGTTTAGAAGAGTTAGAGGGTAAAACAATCGGTGTTCAGTTAGGATCCATTCAACAAGAAGGTATAGAAAAGTTAAAAAACGAGTATAACATAGAAATTAAAATTGTCGATAAAGCACCACTTCTAGTTCAAGAAATTTTGGCTAATAAAATTGATATTGCGTATGTCGATAAGGATGTAGCAAAAGGATATATTGAAGCTGAAGGTTTAGTTGGCTTTGATGATCCATCAACGAGCGTTCCAGGATATGCCATTGCTTTTCCAAAGGGAAGCGAACTTGTTGATGAAGTAAATAAAGTGTTAGAACAATTCAAATCTGACGGGACTTTACAAAAATTAATTGATAAATGGGGATTAGGTGAATAGTCTTTATTATTGCACTTATACTTGTTTTCCCGATCCGTCGGTGGTTATGAACCTTGGATGGGTTACCACCGATTCTTATCTTTATTTTAATAGAATATAAAAGAGGTATTCATATGAACATAGATTTTACTCAAATCGTGCCATGGATTCCATATTTACTAGGCGGAATAGGAGCTACGTTAAAATTAGTCGTTGTATCTATTTTATTAGGTTTGTTATTAGGTACATTACTTGCTTTATGTAAATTAACGAATCAACCCATATTAAAAGGTTTTGCCAATGTATATACTTCAATTTTCCGCGGTACACCGTTAATTTTACAATTAGTTATTATTTACTTTGGAATTCCTCAAATAACAGGTTATGATATAGGAGCCTATGAATCTGCAGTCTTAGCCTTTGGTTTAAACTCTGGTGCTTACGTTTCGGAAATTATTCGTGCAGGGATTTTAGCTGTTGATAAGGGGCAAGTGGAAGCGGCACAAGCTCTAGGGATCCCTTATAAACAAATGATGAAGGATATTATTTTACCACAAGCTATAAAAAATATTTTGCCTGCGTTAATTAATGAATTTGTTACCTTGACGAAGGAATCTGCCATTGTATCCGTAATCGGTTATATGGATCTGATGCGTCGGGCAGATTTTGTGAGTGCAAAAATATATGCGAGTTTTGAGCCTTTACTATTTGTCGGATTAATCTACTGGAGCATGGTATTCATATTAACATCAATTGGTAGTTGGGTTGAACGGAGGTTAAGACAAAGTGATCAGCGTTAATTCAATATCGAAAGTATTTGGTAAGCATACCGTATTAAAAAATCTTAGCACAAGCATTCAAAAAGGAGAAGTTGTCACGATAATAGGTCCATCCGGTTCAGGAAAATCAACATTTCTTCGCTGTTTAAATTTATTGGAAACTCCGACATCAGGCGATATTTTCATAAATGGGGTAAAGATTACCGATCCAAAAACGAATATCGCAGAGATTCGAAGAAATATCGGGATGGTATTTCAACAATTTAATTTGTTTCCGCATATGAACGTATTAGAGAATGTAACATATGCCCCGAAAACTGTAAGAAAAATATCCAAGGAAGAAGCGGAAAAAATTGGAAAAGATCTTTTATCAAAAGTAGGTCTTTCGGACAAAATTGAAAGTTTTCCAGGTCAATTATCAGGGGGGCAAAAGCAAAGGGTGGCCATTGCTCGTGCCCTTGCGATGGAGCCGAATATCATGCTTTTCGATGAACCAACTTCCGCTCTTGACCCAGAAATGGTAAAGGAAGTATTGGAAGTTATGAAAGATTTAGCCGAAACAGGTATGACAATGGTCATCGTTACCCATGAAATGAATTTTGCAAAAGAAGTGTCTGATCGCGTTATTTTTATTGACGATGGTATGATCATAGAAGAAACTGATCCGAAAACTTTCTTTACGTCACCAAAAACGGATCGTGCAAAGGATTTCTTGTCGAAGATTTTATAATGAATATCTGATATTTATCTTTGCCTGTCCCTATACAGATAAAATGTATAGGGACAGGTAATTTTTTTGTAAAATTTTTACCATGAATGTTATCAAATCTAGTAAGTTCAGTATGTTTGTATTTATAACGATCACTTTTCG
>CADBNU010000215.1 GCA_902796085.1 Heyndrickxia coagulans | reverse complement strand
GTAGAGGAAGTGGAGCAAGCCATAAATGCTGGTGCAATTACGATTACGACATCAAGTAAAAACTTATGGGAATATTATGAACCGCAAGAATAATAAATTCCTTTTAATTATGGTTGTTTGAAGTAAGAACCCGAATATTTAACAACATATCTACGTTATTAAAGTTAAAATAGAGATTCATGTTGACAGCGTTTTCTCCTTGTGATAAATTCAATTTACAAGTTAATGATGAAGGTTATGTGAAAGAGAATAGGAGATCACAAACTTATCTTTATCGATAGGTTACGTGGTCTCTTTTTTGTATCTATTCATAAAGGGGTGTATGGTAATGACATTATTTTTAGCAGAATTGGTAGGTACTTCGATCTTAATTATTCTAGGGGTCGGTGTATGTGCCGGAGTAAGTTTAAAAAAATCAAAGTCCAATAATAGTGGATGGGTTGTGATTACTTTTGGATGGGGGCTTGCTGTTGCAATGGGGGCATATGCTGTCGGTCAGTATAGTGGGGCTCATTTGAATCCTGCCTTGACTCTCGCCTTTGCACTATCAGGTGATCTAGCTTGGAATCTTGTACCAACTTATATTATCGCTCAAATAATCGGTGCTTTCATTGGAGCTGTTATTGTATACTTTCAATATTTACCTCATTGGAAAGAAACAAAGGATCAAGTTGCGATTCTTGATACTTTTGCAACAAGTCCAGCCATCCCGCATTTATTCGGTAACTTCATCAGTGAAGTTATAGGAACGTTCGTATTAGTGCTCGGGATTTTCGCAATAGGAGCAAATGAGTTTGCTAATGGTTTAAATCCTTTCATTGTAGGTTTTCTGATTGTTAGTATTGGGATGAGTTTAGGTGGTACAACAGGGTATGCTATTAATCCTGCAAGGGATTTTGGTCCGAGATTAGCACATGCTTTATTACCAATTCCAAATAAAGGTAAGTCAAATTGGGGTTACGCTTGGATTCCGATTGTAGGTCCAATTGTTGGAGCATTATTAGCAAGTGTATTTTATAATTGGGCATTTCAAAGTCAATTTTTAGCCGGCTCATGGTTTGTTTTGATTGGAAGCGCTATTATTTTTGTTGTAATATATGCAATAACAAAAAAGAATTCAGTTGAAAAAAGTGATATTAACATAGTTAAATAAGTATAGTTTTATAATTTAAGCATAGCCATATTATAAATCATAAAAAACGTATAAACGTTATGAAATATGAAAGTAGTAGATAAGTAGTATTATAGAGATGGGAGAGAAATCATAATGGAAAAATTTATGTTAGCGATTGACCAAGGTACAACAAGTTCACGGGCAATTTTATTTAATAAAAAGGGAGAAATCGTTCATATTGCACAAAAAGAGTTTACCCAACATTTCCCGAAACAAGGCTGGGTGGAGCATGATGCCAATGAGATATGGGGATCAGTTCTATCTGTTATTGCTACATGTTTAGCTGAGTCCAATATTAATCCTGAACAAATAGCAGGAATCGGTATTACGAATCAGCGGGAAACAACGGTTGTATGGGATAAAAATACGGGAATGCCTGTTTATCATGCGATTGTTTGGCAATCACGTCAAACAGAAGGAATTTGCCAAGAATTAAAAACAGCTGGTTATGAACAAACAATTAGAGAGAAAACGGGATTATTAATCGATCCTTATTTCTCTGGAACGAAGGTAAAATGGATTTTAGACAATGTCGAAGGTGCAAGGGAGAAAGCGGAGAAAGGTGACTTGTTATTTGGTACTATTGACACTTGGTTAATTTGGAAATTCTCTGGTGGTAAAGTTCATGTAACCGATTATTCCAATGCATCACGCACATTAATGTATAATATTCATGAGCTTAAGTGGGACGATGAGCTTTTAGATATATTGTCCGTTCCATCATCCATGCTTCCAGAAGTTCGACCATCCTCTGAAATTTATGGATATACAGTTGATTATCATTTTTTTGGACAAAATATTCCAATTGCGGGCGTTGCCGGTGACCAGCAAGCTGCCTTATTTGGTCAGGCATGTTTTCAACCTGGAATGGTAAAAAATACGTATGGAACAGGCTGCTTTATGTTAATGAATACAGGAGAAAAAGCAATCCAATCGGAACACGGTTTGTTAACCACGATTGCTTGGGGAATCGATGGTCGTGTTGAATATGCCTTAGAAGGAAGTATATTCGTTGCTGGGTCTGCCATTCAATGGTTGCGTGATGGATTACGTATGTTTAAACATGCTGGGGAAAGTGAAGAATACGCTACAAGTGTTGAATCAACGGAAGGTGTATATGTAGTCCCAGCTTTTGTAGGTTTAGGTACACCATATTGGGACAGTGAAGCTCGTGGAGCGATTTTCGGATTAACAAGAGGAACGACAAAAGAGCATTTTATTCGTGCAACCCTTGAATCATTAGCGTACCAAACAAAAGATGTATTAAATGTCATGGAGAAAGACGCAAAAATTCCTGTTAAGTCTTTACGGGTTGATGGTGGAGCAGTCGCTAATAACTTTTTAATGCAATTCCAAAGCGATATCTTGAATGTTGCGGTAGAAAGACCTTATGTAAAAGAAACTACTGCCCTCGGTGCAGCATATTTAGCAGGATTAGCTGTAGGTTATTGGGAAAATCAAGACGAAATTGCGAGACAATGGAATAAAGAAAAAGATTTCCAACCAAGTATGACGGAAGAAGTTCGTAACGAGCTTTACAAAGGTTGGAAAAAGGCCGTTAATGCAACAATGGTGTATAAATGATAAAGTTATTTAGTTTATAGTTGAGAAGGAAAGGATGGGTCCAATATAGAGTCTCTTTTGGGCCCACTTTTTTATATATTTATATCGCAACTAAAAAAATAAAAATTTAGCATTGACTTTTGATTGTTGAAATAATATATTATTAATTAATTTATTAAATAATTAGATTTTTAAAGTAATAGATAATTAAATAAAATCTTCTTATCAAGAGAGGTGGAGGG
>CADBNU010000214.1 GCA_902796085.1 Heyndrickxia coagulans | reverse complement strand
CGAAGGTGATGCAACCTTGATTCCCTTATTAATCCTTGGTTTATTAATTCAAAACCCTGGGGCTCATGGATATGAACAATTAAATTTAATGGAAAAACGACATTATAAATATATCGTTAACTTTACCAAAGGATCATTTTATTACCATTTGCAACAGCTTGAAGAAAAAGGGTTGATTGAACAAACACATCAAATCAGTCCAAACAACGGTCGTGAAATGCACTCCTTTAAAATCACATCTTTAGGAAGAGAAGAATTCAATAAATTAATGATCAAATTTGGAACGAAATCCGAGTATGTAAAACTTACAATTCTATGGGGTATTCCTCTTCACAGATGAATTTGATAAACATAAATTATTAGAATTAATCCAATCACAAATTGATCAAACTGAAGCCAGAATTGCTCTTCTGGATAAATACCTGGCAACCACTAAAGAACCACCTGGTAAAATTGACTATTTTCGTCGCATGAACGAAAATTCTCGTTCTCATCATTTAGTGAACTTAAAATGGTTTAAAAAATTGAAGGCAGACATCGAACAAGCTACTAAATAAGCCAAGCTTTTTGTAAAAATGTGTAAAACGGTATAAAGACATTATAATTTCTACGATTTTTACAAACACGCCCAAACGCTTGATACATCTACATTTGGGCGTGTTCCCATTTTTCACTTGTTCACTATAAAAAAATCATTTCATTAAAATTTATGGGTGTCTAAACAACAAAAATACAATAAAGATATTTAAAACGATCGAAAAAAACTGCATCCACTCCAATTTTAGAACTCCTTCAGAAAAAAACATATTTCAAACCTGTTGAAAGAAACTTCAGTTATAGTCCTATACTTGAATTCAACTTACAATTTACATTTATTCAAAAAACACATTAGGATATTCAACAACTCCTGAAACTTTATCAAGAGTATTTTCACCTAACTCCATTGCCATGAATGCCTCATCCGGTACTTCAAAAGGAGATTTTATACCCCAAGTAGATGCTTTTTTGAAACCGAACTTGGAATAATATTCTGGATACCCCAAGACGACAACCGAATTAAATCTAAGCTCTTTTGCTTTTTTCAATGCTTTACGAATTAATAGCTTACCTACACCTTGATTTTGAAATTCCGGTAATACAGATACAGGTGCAAGAGCGAGTGACTCTACAACTTGATTGTCATTTACAATCTTTATCTTGGATAAAAGAATATGTCCTATTACTCGACTATTATCGATTGCCACTAAGGATAATTCTGGTATAAATGCATCTGAATTTCTAATTCGAGACACCAAATTATGTTCATTTCCATCACTGTGTTCTGCATTAGCAAATGCACACTTTACTACTTTTTCAGTTAACTTATAGTCCTTAACCTGTTCTTGTCTAATTATTATGTTCATTTCTTTACATCTCCTGTTCGAATACATATTCTTACTTACTCCTTCGCTAGAAATGTAGTAATAACCTGGGTAAATTCTTCAGGTCTCTCTTTCTGCGGCCAATGTTTACACCCTTCCATTACATATATTTCGGAGTTCTTAATTACCTTATGTGCTTCTAACGCATGTTTAATAGGAACCGTCGTATCTTTTGAACCATGGACGAGCAATGTTCGTTTTTTAATTTCAGATAATCTTTCTGCCAACTTAGTTCTAAGTCCCGTTCGTGTAATCTCACTTCTCTGGAATGACATAAATGCTTTACCAGCATGTGGGGATTGTAAAAGTGCATAAATTTCATCTATAAGTTCTTCCGATACATGATTAGGATTTCCAAACAAACTATTAATTAGCGTCCATTTCACAAACCTTCTGCTTTTACTTGCCCATTTATATGAAAGCTCATTTAAGAATGATTTTGTATACCAATAAGATAAAAGATGGTAAGGAAGTTTACTAAATAGCCCCCATGCACCTACTAATACTAGCCTTTCTACTCGAGCTGGATATTGAAGTGTAAATCCAAGAGAAATACCTCCACCTAAAGATAAACCAATCAAGTTAGCCTTCTCAAGGTGAAGACTATCCATTATTTGATTCAAAATATCAATGTAAAAGCGAAGTGAATATTCTACATTAGGTTTATCACTTTTTCCATATCCAGGAAGATCAGGAGCAAATACACGGTGTTTTTTTGCTAAAAGACCTAGTACCTCCCCCCAAGAAATATTTGCTGAATCGACTCCTGCTCCGTGCAAAAGTATCACAGGTGAACCAGTTTCTCCAGCCGTGTAGCAATTGACATTTACATCATTTAGTTTAAGTTTTACCGTTTTAACTTCTGGCAAGTTTTCTAGCATATGAATCCTCCACAGAATCTTAATAGTTTATGAAATTTTTTTATTAATATAGTTCATAATATACAAAATTACTTATTCCTGCAACAATTTTTATTGTTTTATTACATAATTTTTAATAAACTAACAATGAGGTGAAAAAAATGGATGGTTTTGAAAAACGCAGGGAGCAAAAGAAAAGAGACATATTAGAAGCCGCATTAGCCTTATTTATGGAATATGGAATACAAAAGGTATCCATTACAGAAATAGCTAAAAAAGCCAATGTATCTCAAGTCACCATATATAATTACTTTGAAAGTAAAGATAATCTAGTTCGTTTAGTTTTTAAGTATTATGTCGATCAGATATGGAATGAACAAAAACAACTATTAGTTAATGACCTTCCATTTAACGAGAAGATTAAAAAGATAATATTTAATAAAGGAATTGCCGCTAATCAAATAAGCGAACAATTTTTTCAAGATTTTATGAAAGATTATGCAAGTGGACGGAGTTATGTTGAAGAAGTATATCAAAAGGAAGCCCTTCCACTCTTCATTAAACTTTTTAATGAAGGTAGAGAACAAGGATATATTAACTCTGAGGTATCAGATGAAGCTATTTTATTCTATTTAAAGATGTTTCAAGAATATTTACAGCGTGAAGATGTTGGCACAATGACACTTCCAATAGCAGAGGATCTTACCAAGCTATTCTTTTATGGTATAACTGGTAGGAAAGAAGATTAAGACCTTGTTCAACTAGAATAGTTAGGTAGAAGTTTTAAATGAACTCCCTGAGCTTTTCGCCCATTAAACCAAACAAGAACGTTTGCGAAGAAACACACTTACTGACGGAATTGTAAAACTATAATTCATATAAGCGTATCTAATAAAAATCTTGAGGTTTATTTGTCATGCGATAATTTATTTTGTAAGGAAAGGCTACTCCTTCCTTACAAAAAAAAAGACCAAATTATATTTAAAAAGGACTTAAATTGATGTTGAGTAGCTAATTGTACGTTGTATCCTGCTTCTTGTCCGTTTTTCAAAGGGTCATCCTCATTCTCATAAACGTGGCATCATAGTCTGATTTCGAATAGGGTTCTGTTCGCTCTTTTGCTGAAGAACTCATCTTTAAGAATGCTCATTCTTAAACGATCGACAAACTCCCCTTTTCTTAATCGGTCTTGTCTCAAAATACCTTCTTCGACATAACCCATTCGTTTATAAGATTTTATGGCTCTTTCATTATCAACCTCAACTCTAAGCCAAATCTTGTTAAGTTCTAATTCATTAAACCCCCACAAAAGCATTTCTTGCATCGCAGATAATCCATACCCTTTTCCCCAATAGTTTTTATCACCTATTGCTATGCCTAATTCGGCGTGTTTGTTTAATTTATCGATGTTTTTCAGGTCAATCCAACCTATATGTTTACCCTATTCAGTTACGATCGCTTTTTGTTCATATCCATTTGTTTTTTCAATGCACATCTTAATCCAATTTAGAGTTTCTTCTCTGCTAAATGG
>CADBNU010000213.1 GCA_902796085.1 Heyndrickxia coagulans | reverse complement strand
TAGCTATTTCAAATTTAACGATATCAACATGGTGTTTTAATGCATTTTCCAATAACATCCTTTTGTTTACTTTAATGTTTTCTACCTCTACTTTTAATTTATTTCCTGTCAACTCAACATCTTTCACATAATCCAAATTCTTGATGTGTTCAATCCAATCCTCACGATCATTAGATAATTCAATACGTATTTTATTTTGACTATTTCTATTCAATAATCCTATCATAGTTGTATCTTCTATTTTTTTACCGTTTTTCACGATGACAAGTCGCTCACAGATTTCTTCCACGTCTCCTAAAATATGAGAAGATAATAAAATGGTTGTATCTTTCTTTATTTCATCGATAATGTTCAACACTTCTCTGCGGCCTATCGGATCCAATGCTGAAACAGGTTCATCCATCAATATTAAAGAGGGTTTATGTAACAGTGCTTGTGCTATGCCTAATCGCTGTTTCATTCCACCAGAAAATGTACTGACCCTTGAATTCTCTTCTCCACTTAAACCCACTTTTGATAAAATTTTCGGAATAGAAGTTTTCAATTCTTTTTTATCAAGACCGGATAACTGTCCCATAAAGAAAAGCGTTTCAGTTGCAGTCATCCATTGAAAAAAATTCGGATATTGTGGCAAGTAACCAATTTGTTTTTTCATGTCAGATATTTTTTTTCCATCCAATAATACTTCACCCGAAGTGGGATTCATAATATCCGAGATGATCTTAATCAACGTGGTTTTCCCTGCTCCATTTGGTCCAATTAATCCTACACATTCCCCAGAGTTGATAGCTATTGAAAAATCATTGACAGCAATTTTCTCATTAAATTTTTTAGTGACGTTTTTAACTTCCAATTTCATCGTTTGTCACTATCCTTTCTCCCTATAATAAAGTAAAGTATGGGTCCTAGTGGAATAACTAAAATGATAACAATGGTCCATACAAGTACATTTTTTCTCCTACTTTTGTTTCGGTATAGATCCACTAATGCAAAGATGATGAACAACAAAATGATTACGATGATTGGCAATATCACTGGAGAAAGAATGTCGAAATCCATATTATTTAGGTCAAGATTCGGTTTTATTTTAATCACCTCCACTAATTATCGTTATTGATAATGATAACATGGTTAAAAGTAAATTGCAATAATTATTTTCATTATTTATAATGATAATGAAAGAGGTGATAAGATGGATAATAAAATGGAGATTCTAATGCATCCCGTAAGAATGAAAATTTGTCTTGCTTTAATGGGGAATAAAGAGAATGGCCTAACTCCTCTGGAGATGGTAAAAGTCATAAAAGATGTACCACAAGCAACATTGTATAGACACATACAATCTATGGTGGAGGCTGATGTCATTCAAGTGTTAAAGGAAAAAAAGGTTAAATCAGTGACTGAAAAGTATTATGTGTTAAATGAAGATTATGCAACATTGGATAAGAATGAGTGGGGAAAGGTCTCTGCAAAGGAGAAGCTTGATTATATATCTTATTATCAATTATTGCTTTTATCCAAATATCAGCTTTATCTACAAAAGCTGGAAGGGGAAAATCGTACGGACGATAATTCTACATTTTCTGTAGTGGAATTTCAATTGGATGAAGAACATTTCACACAGTTCCAAAATGAATTAAACAAACTGGTAACTAAATATTACCACGCTTCCAGTAAGAAAAAGGAAAAAAGTACCCCTACCCAAACCATCGGTATTACTATTATTCCGGATAGTTAAATACCTTGTTACGGTGCCATAAACCGCACGTTGTGGCGAGGGTCAAAGGTTCTTGTTTAAGGATTTCATATAACTAAATTTCAAATCCACACTTGAAATATAAGGACACCTTTTTTATAGATAAATTTTAAAAGGTGTCCGTTTTTGTGCACTTAAACATTGGTGAGTCTGAAATATATTTTTGTACATCTAATCGAGACGCATGGATGATATGTCAACATTAAACCAAACAATAAAGAAAAGGACAAAGAAATAATTGCACCATTACATATAAATTAGAACGTACTTAATAACGTCAATAAATATGACAGCATTAATATTTATTTTTTTCTATTTT
>CADBNU010000212.1 GCA_902796085.1 Heyndrickxia coagulans | reverse complement strand
TTCAGCAACCAGTAGTGGAGGAGTTAAAATTGTTAGTTTAAATAATTCCTATTGGAGCCAGCACTTCGATAGTTATAAACGTTTTTACTAATATTGAAATACATGCCAAAAAGACTGTCTGAATGTGGAAGATACACTTTTAGACAGTCTTATTCATATTCTTTAATAAAGATATTTCAAAGGGTGTAGAATATACTGTTTAATATGAACGTGTTTTTTACGAATATTATTGCAAGTAAAATAAGAAAAACTATTGACTCATTAACATAATCGGTTTATAATTTGTAGCAATAACTAAAAATAAAAACAATTCGCATATGTGACATGCTACGAAGGGAACGAAGTAGTGCCTTATCTCCCTGGTCAAGAGAGCTGATGGTCGGTGTGAATCAGTCCAAAGATAAGCGCGAATTACATTCTCGGAGCAGCTTTTTCTTACTTAGATGAAATCTATTAATCTATCGTAAGGAAAAGACGGTGTCAACCGTTATCCATTTGAGTGGTAGGTAAGTTTTGCCTACAATTAGGGTGGTACCGCGATATATTCGTCCCTACTGGTTGATCCAGTAGGGATTTTTAGTATTAAAAAAAGATGGAGGGCATGAAAATGACGGATAGTCAATTAGCAAAATTACGTGATCAAGTTGATGAAATCAATTTACAAATTTTAGAATTGCTAAACAAAAGGGCTGAAATTGTTTTACAAATTGGCAACGAAAAGAAAAAACAAGGTGTGACTCGCTTTGACCCTGTACGTGAACGTCAATCTTTGGATATGATTTTAGAGCATCATAACGGACCTTTTGAACCTTCAACTATTAAACATATTTTTAAGGAAATTTTTAAAGCAAGTTTGGAATTGCAAGAGGAAGATTATGAACAAACGCTTCTTGTTTCCCGAAAAGCGCATCCTGAAAATACAATCGTTGATGTTAATGGGCAAACAATCGGAGATGGTCAGCAATATTTTATTATGGGACCGTGTGCAGTTGAAAGTTATGAACAAACAAGATCAGTTGCACTGGCAATGAAGGAAAAAGGTTTGAAATTACTACGTGGTGGTGCTTTCAAACCACGGACATCACCATATGATTTCCAAGGCTTAGGTTTAGATGGATTAAAAATATTGCGGGAAATTGCTGATGAATTCGATATGTCGGTTGTAAGTGAAATTATGACTCCTGCTGATGTTGAACTCGCTCTGGACTATGTCGATGTTATTCAAATTGGTGCGCGAAACATGCAAAACTTTGACCTGTTAAAAACCGTTGGTAAGGTCAATAAACCGGTTTTACTGAAACGTGGATTGGCAGCGACCATTTCTGAGTTCATTAATGCAGCTGAATATATCATTTCAAGAGGGAATGACCAAATCATACTATGTGAACGTGGAATTCGTACGTACGAACGGGCAACACGAAACACACTCGATATTTCTGCAGTTCCTATCTTGAAAAAAGAAACCCATTTACCTGTTGCTGTGGATGTAACTCACTCAACAGGTCGTAGAGACTTGCTATTGCCGGCAGCAAAAGCAGCATTGGCTATCGGAGCTGATGTGATCATGGCGGAAGTCCATCCAGATCCAGCTGTTGCCTTATCTGATTCATTACAACAAATGAATATTCCACAATTTAATGAGTTCATGGATGAAGTTCGAGCATTTTCAAAGAAATTAGTATAAGGTTCGTTGCGGTGAAAGGTATTCCTTTTCACCGCTTTAAACTACTTCATTCGACATACAGCCAAAGGTAGGTTTATAGTCATGAGGAAAATAGTGTTACTCGTTGGGACAGGATTAATTGGAGGTTCCATAGCGTTAGCAATCCGTAGAGAACATGATGTTTTTATTTACGGTTATGATATTAATATTGAACAAGTTGAAAAAGCGTTATCCTTACAAGTGATTGATGAAGTAGTAACAGATTTAAAAAGTCCTGCTGAAAACGCTGATTTAATCATTTTGGCATCACCAGTTGAAGAAACAAAAAAAATAATGAAAATGATCACTAACTACAGTTTAAAAGAAGATGTGATCATAACGGATGTTGGAAGTACAAAGCGGGATATTATGTCGCTAGCTAATCAATTATGGAACGGGGATGTGACATTTGTTGGCGGACATCCAATGGCAGGCTCCCATAAAACAGGAGTTGAAAGTGCCAAAGCACATCTTTTTGAAAATGCCTTCTACGTATTAACTCCACAAAAAACAACACCTTATGAAAAAATTGAACAATTGAAACAATGGCTGAAAGGAACGAATTCCAAATTTCTCGTATTGGATGCGGAAGAACATGATTATATTACAGGTGCGGTTAGTCATTTTCCGCACATCATCGCAGCAGCATTAGTGAAACAAGTGAAAAAACATTCCGATAGAAATCCATTTATTTCAATGTTGGCCGCAGGCGGTTTTCGCGATATTACTAGAATTGCTTCAAGTAGTCCGAAAATGTGGAAAGATATTGTAAAGCAAAATCGTGATCATTTACTGCGATTGCTGGACGATTGGATAATGGAAATGCGAAATGTGAAAAGTATTCTCGAATCGGATGAGAACGGTAAAGCCATTGCTCGTTATTTTCAAGAAGCGAAGGATTTTCGTGATACGATGCCAGTTCGAGTAAAAGGTGCCATTCCATCCTATTATGATTTATATGTGGATGTAGTCGATCACCCAGGTGCCATCGCCAAAATTACAACCATTCTAGCTGAAAATGAAATTAGTATAACAAATATAAATATTATTGAAGCTCGAGAAGGC
>CADBNU010000211.1 GCA_902796085.1 Heyndrickxia coagulans | reverse complement strand
ACATACTCACTCAGTGTCATTCCAGAAAGATGAAAAAATACGGTTCTAAAGTGATAATCAGAAACACCGGCATAATCTGCAATGCTTTCAAGAGACAGATCATCGGTTAAATGGGCTTCAATATATTCGATTACTTGATTTAACTCTTTTAACAATGTATCCCTCCTTTCATGAATTCATCATAACAAAGCCAATTGACCAATACTCGACATTCTAATAGAAAAAATATCGTATGAATATCCTATAGTATCGCCCAAACGTGTAAATCATTACACGCTCATGTGTGGAGTGCATAGGAATACTGTAATAAAGCGGAATTGGAAGAGGATAGAAAATATACAGACTGTATTGTGTAAGGAAATGATATTTTGATTGAAAATAATGGAAAAGTCATGTTATAGTTTTGTCAAAAATATTCGGAATATAATTATTTATAATAATTGTTAAAAATGTAGTTGTTTGGAAACCGATAAACTGCAAGATTCGTAGGTTTGCGGCTTTTTGCTGGCTAGAGAGGCGCTTGGTTTCGTCATATTCTCATCCTGTTTATGTTCTACATATTGTCGGCCTTGTGCTCTCATTAGCTTTTACATAGGTGAATCAAATGAATCCGAAGGAGAGGATAACGATAATGTCACGCTTTGAACGCTATTTCTTAATGAATAAAGATGATGTAATCGAATATGTAAAAGAAAAGACGAATCTCTTTTCCAAAGAAAGTGTGTTAACATGTGAAGAAATTGGTGATGGTAATCTGAACTATGTTTATAGGGTATCAGAGGCGAAAACCAATACATCCATAATTGTAAAGCATGCCGGAGATGTGGCCCGTATTTCAGATGATATTGTGGTCTCTACGAATCGCATCAACATTGAAGCGAACATTCTTCAACTACAGGCTCAATATGCACCTTCACTGGTACCAAAAGTATATGTACACGATGACATCATGAACTGTTTCATCATGGAAGATCTATCGGATCATGAAATTATGCGGGATGCCCTGTTATCCTATAAGATTTTCCCTAAATTTGCTGATGATATCACGACGTTTTTAGTCAATACATTACTTCCGACCACTGATGTTGTGATGGATCATAAAGAAAAGAAAAAACTGCTAAAGAAATATATTAATCCTGATTTGTGTGAGATTACTGAAGATCTAGTATACACAGAACCCTACAATGATATAAATAATCGAAATATTTTATTTGAACCGAATAAAGAATGGATTATAAAAGAGATTTACAATGATGACAAATTAAGATTAGAAGTGGTGAAGCTAAAATTTGATTTCATGACCCATGCACAAGCATTAATCCATGGTGATCTCCACACGGGTTCTATTTTTATTAAAGAAGATTCAACAAAAGTCATTGACGCAGAATTCGCCTTCTACGGTCCGATCGGTTACGATGTGGGGAATGTCATCGCCAATCTCGTTTTTGCATATGTCAATGGCGTCACATTCCACAAAACTGAATTTGTCAACTGGTTGGAACAAACCATTAAAGATGTTCTGGATCTGTTTATTGAAAAATTTAGCAAATCTTGGGATGAATATGTCACTGATATAATGGCAAAGGAACCTGGTTTTAAACAATGGTATATCGATCAAATTTTAGAAAGTACTGCTGGTGTCACAGGACTTGAATTGACACGTCGAATTATCGGATTAGCCAAAGTAAAAGATATTACTTCAATATCCGATCCGAATGATAGAGTCAGAGCGGAAAGAATCTGTCTAACATTAGCCAAAAAACTGATAAAAAATAGAGATACGTTTAAGAAGGGTGAGCATTATTTGGACGAGTTGTTCCATGCATTAAATGCACAAACTTATAAGGGGTGACTTTGTACTATGGAGACAGTACTGAAACCAATAGAATGGAAAAATCATAAATTAGTATTATTAGATCAGACGCGCTTACCGAATGAAATGGTTTATGAAGAGTTTGAAACAGCAGAATCCATTTGGGATGCGATTAAAGTCATGAAAGTAAGAGGAGCACCGGCAATCGGGGTTACGGCCGCATATGGATTATATTTGGGGATTCGTGATGCTACTGAAAACTCCTTTGAAGATTTTTGGAAAGAATTAAAGAAAGTTTCTGATTTTCTAGCAAGCTCACGACCAACTGCCGTAAATTTATTTTGGGCATTAGAAAGAATGGAAAAAACGGCAATCGCTAACAATCATTTAGCCGTGTCTGAACTCAAAAATGTGTTGTTAAAAGAAGCTATAAAGATTCATAAAGAAGACGAAATAACGAATCGAAAAATAGGGGAAAATGCATTGACGTTATTACACGACGGGATAGGCATTCTAACCCATTGTAACGCTGGAGCTCTTGCTACGACAAAATATGGTACCGCAACAGCACCTATGTATCTAGCCAAAGAAAAGGGATGGAATTTTAAAGTATATGCAGATGAAACACGTCCGAGATTACAAGGTTCAGCTTTAACAGCACTAGAACTACAGTTAGCAGGGATTGATGTAACGATTATAACTGATAATATGGCGGCGACAGTTATGTCACAGGGGAAAGTAAATGCCGTTATTGTTGGAGCCGACCGAATCGCTGCCAATGGTGATGTAGCCAACAAGATCGGGACCTTGGGTCTATCCATTCTAGCAAACTATTATAATATTCCATTTTATGTAGCAGCTCCTACATCAACCATTGATATGAAGACCAAAACGGGAAAAGATATTCCAATTGAAGAAAGGGACCCGGAGGAAGTCATAAATCGATTTGGTCAATACACGGCTTTAAAGAATAGTAAAGTATATAACCCAGCATTTGATGTTACACCGCATGAAAATGTGACAGCCATTATAACGGAAAAAGGGATTATAAGAGAGCCTTATGAGAAAAACTTAAAGGATTTATTTGAGGAAAGTAAGATCGGTTAGAGTTCAAATGTTAAATATTAAGTCGAAATGCAGCAATTATGAAATGACAAGTTAGAAGACAAAAAAGTTGAACTTTACTAGAATTCACGAAAGAAAAAGGTGAGGAACTTTGCTATTAGAAAAAGAGAGAAAAGAAGTAGTTCGTTATTGTCAAAAAATGGTGACAAATGGTTTGACAAAAGGCACGGGTGGAAATATTAGTATCTTTAATCGCAAACAGGGATTAGTTGCCATCAGTCCTAGTGGATTAGAATATAATCGTATGCAACCAGAGGATGTGGTTGTTTTAGATTTAGAACATAATTTGGTAGAGGGCACACGAAAGCCATCAACGGAATTGGCCATGCATACGATTTTTTATAAAAATAGAGAAGATATAAATGCAGTCATTCACACCCATTCCACATTTGCTAAAACCCTTTCCGCACTAAGAATGGATTTACCAGCGGTTTCCTATTTAGTCGCTTGTGCAGGATATGATGTGAAATGTGCTGAATATGCAAGTTTTGGAACAGAAGAACTTGCATTCAATGCCTATCAAGCTATGAAAAATAGAAAGGCTGTGTTATTGGCAAACCATGGTTTGTTAGCTGGCGCTAAAGATATTAAGAATGCGTACAATATTGCAGAACAAATTGAATTATGTTGTGAAATATACTATCGAGCAAAATCCATTGGAGAACCCGTATTACTAGATCAACAAGAAATGGAACGAATGATGGAAAAATTTGAGACCTATGGTAAACAATAAAACTGTTTGCCATCACTT
>CADBNU010000210.1 GCA_902796085.1 Heyndrickxia coagulans | reverse complement strand
GTTATCAATATCTTTAAGCAGGATTTAAGAAATATAAAAAGAGTTCCATTGTTTGCTTTAATTTTATTAGCAATTGCTGTATTACCTGCCCTTTATGCGTGGTTTAACTTAGAGTCTACATGGGACCCCTATGCAAATACGAAGGGGATTCAAATAGCCGTTGTTAATGAAGATGAGGGAGTGGAAATAGAGGGAGAATCCATTAACATTGGTGAAGAGATTGTTCATAGTTTGAAAGAGAATCAAGATTTCGGATGGAATTTTATTTCGAAACGTGAAGCAGAAAAAGGTGTAAAATTAGGGAATTTGTATGCTGCCATTTATATTGATAAAAACTTTTCTAGTAATTTAGTTAAGGTTCTTGATGGGGATCCGACGCAAGCGGAAATAGTTTATCAAGTGAATGAAAAAATGAATGCAATTGCTCCTAAGATGACGTCGGCTGGAGCAAATGCGGTTGTTTCAAAAATAAATGACAAATTGATTGAAGAAACGTCAAAGGCTCTTCTTGAGCAATTAGATAAGCTTGGTATCAAGATGGAAGAAGAACTTCCAACAATGCGTAAAATAAAAAGAATAGTCGATGAAATACACAAAAGCTTCCCTGAAATTAATCATTTTGCAGAAAGTTTAATGGAAATAGAAGAAAACTGGGATAAGATTGATAATCGTATAGAACAATTTATTGGATTACAAGATTATTTTCCTCAGATAGACAAAGGTGCGGAATACATTTTCCGTCTAGAAGAGCAATTGCCGAAGATAAACCAGATAGGAAATGAAGTCTTAAAGATCGAACAGTCTATACCAGAACTGGAAAAAGCAGTTGAAAAACTAACGATTTTTCGAGATCGCTTTACTGAAGTGGGAGAGCAATTAAAAGATGGTCTAGAAAAAGCAAATGTAGCAAAAGAGAAGATTGCACAAATGCAAAATTTGATTCCTGTTTTAGAGGAAAACAGAGAGTATGCAGAGGAATTTTTGCAAATTGTTGAATCACTAAAGGAACAAGCTGCTAAAACAGACTCGACAATGAGCGAAATTTTCCTTCAGCAAATCCAGTTTATCAGTGAAACCGCAACATTGACAGATCAAGTTATTGAAGAGTTTTATAATAAAGATTCGCTTGAAGAGGCCACGAAATATGTTACAAATTTAAATGAACAATTAACAAATCAAATTGCAGTGATTGATCAAATCATAAAGTACTATGAGCTTATGAATCAAAAACAGCAAAATGAACAAATCCAAGATATGATAGATAAGCTAACTGTTTTACGTAACAAAATGGAGACTCTTCAACAATCAGTTAATTCACTGCAAAATGAAATCAATAACGGAAACTTTAACTCAGAAAAATTAAAAGAAATTCGTGAAAAGAACCAGGCTGTGAAAGAAGCTTCTACAACATTGATGAACATGTTAAACAGCGAACAAGGAAAAAACCTGACTACAGCTTTTATGGATCTAATGGAGCGAATTGAACAGTCAAATAGTGGATTAGAAAATTTGTATTCTGAATTAGAATCATTGGGGAATGTATTAAATTTATCTAACGATATCGTAAATAAAAGCGGAGAAACGATTGAAAGACTCATTAATGAACTCCCAGATGTGGAAGCTAAAGTAAATAAACTCGTAGATATAACAGAGGAAGAACTTCCAAAAGTGGTCAATACTATTGAAAATTTGGCTAAATTTGTGAATGAAAAATTGCCTTCCTTTGAAAAGCTTGTTCATAATGTAGCACATATGATGAAGACTGATTATCCAAAAATGAAAGAGAAGTATAAAAATATTGCGACATTATTAACAGAAAAGGCTCCTAAAGTGAAAAATTCATTACATGATATAAATAGGTATAGTCGTGAGTATTTACCTGAATTTGAACATGTAATAGATGAGTTAGCCGATCGCTTTAAGAAAATTGAAGAAGAGGACCAAATAAATAAGTTGATTGTCTTATTACGAAATGATCTTGATAAAGAAAGTGAATTTTTTGCCAATCCAGTTGACTTAAAAGAAGAACACTTATTTGAAATACCGAATTATGGATCAGCGAATGCACCATTTTATACGACATTAAGTATTTGGGTAGGAGCGTTATTATTATCAAATTTAATTTCCACTAACGTGCACCCTATAGATATGCGAAAGGAATATACATTACGTCATGTATATTTTGGAAAGCTAATTATTTTCTTGATTATTGGAATTTTACAAAGCCTTATTGTTAGTGTAGGAAATTTACTTTTACTTGGGGTTTACACAAAGCATCCAGTTTTCTTTGTTGTGTTTTCCATGTTAATCTCTATAGTATTAATGACAATCGTTTATACACTCGTATCTATTTTCGGAAATATTGGTAAAGGGCTTGCGATTATCCTTCTCGTGCTGCAATTATCGAGTAGCGGAGGCACCTTCCCAATTGATGTTACGCCACCATTTTTCCAAGCAATTCATCCTTTCTTACCATTTACTTACGCGATAAATTTGTTACGAGAAGCCGTTGCTGGAGCTATTCCTGTTCTTGTGGTGAAATATATAAGCATATTACTCATTTTTATGGTTCTTGCACTTCTTGTTGGGGCACTCTTAAAACCATTACTTGCTGAACGTATTGAAGCTGCATATGAAAAAACGAAAGCTAGCAGGATGTTGGAGTAAGAGGGGGATTTTACAAGTCCCTCTTTCTTTTGGTTGGTGACATATTTTACTGGCTGAGAGATCTTACCCCTTATATTTAAAGGGATTGTTATTCATTTAAACCCCATATATATAAGACGACGGTACCTTTTTTCTGGTCAAAATATAATCGTGATTTGTCTTTCTTATAAAAGCTTGTATTATAGTAATGAATACATCTTTTAAAAGGAGAAAATGATAGAATGAGTAATTTACCAAATTGTCCAAAATGTCATTCTGAATATACATATGAGGACGGGAACCTTTTAGTTTGTCCAATGTGTGCTTATGAGTGGACGTTAAATCAAGAAGAGGAAACTAATGACGATAAACAAATTGTAAAGGATGCTCACGGAAATATTTTAAATGATGGGGATACAGTTGTCATTATTAAAGACTTAAAAGTAAAAGGAAGTTCATCTGTATTAAAACAAGGAACGAAGGTAAAAAATATTCGTTTAGTTGATGGGGATCATGATATTGATTGCAAAATTTCTGGATTTGGGCCGATGCAATTAAAATCGGAATTTGTAAAGAAAGTATAAAATTTTTTTATGGGGGGAGAAGGATTGTGATAAGTGATATCGATTTACAGCACTTGCGTCGTTGTGTTGAACTCGCCAAAACGGCACTGGAAAAAGGTGATGAACCCTTTGGATCCGTTCTTGTCTCAGCAGATGGAGAGGTGCTTTTTGAAGATCATAATCATGTAGCAAGCGGGGACCATACGCAACATCCTGAGTTTGCTATAGCGCGATGGGCTGCTAATCACATGACAGCTGAAGAAAGAATGAAAGCCACGGTATATACTTCTGGTGAACATTGTCCGATGTGTGCAGCAGCCCACGGTTGGGTTGGCTTAGGGAGGATTGTTTATGCAAGTTCTTCTAAACAGTTAGCCCAATGGTTGAATAAAATGGGGGTAGCTCCATCACGGGTTCGCAATCTTCCGATTCAAGATGTCATTCGGGATGTCGTAGTAGATGGCCCTGTACCTGAATTAGCAGAACAAGTACACCAACTCCACCGTCAGTTT
>CADBNU010000209.1 GCA_902796085.1 Heyndrickxia coagulans | reverse complement strand
TGACTGAAAGCGAACGGAAGGAAAATCGTAGCTTGACATTTTATCATTAAATCGGTATTATCTTACTTGGGCTCAGTAAAATTGGATAACATGAATGAAAAATACAAAATCAGCTCCCTTACATTTGTAAGAGGAGTTTTTTTGTTTTTAAAAGGGGACGATGGATAACTGTTTCAAACAAATTTAACGTTATAACAGTGATCCTGTCCCCCTGTATCATTTTCATGTTTTTGTAAAAAATAAGATAAGTAAATATTAAGGAGAGGTTTTAACATGACAAAGTATGTATTTGTCACAGGAGGCGTAGTCTCTTCATTAGGAAAAGGGATTGTTGCAGCTTCTTTAGGACGTCTATTAAAAAATCGTGGTTTGCGAGTGACGATTCAAAAATTTGATCCATATATTAACGTGGACCCTGGAACGATGAGTCCTTATCAACATGGTGAAGTATTTGTAACCGATGATGGTGCAGAAACGGACTTAGACTTAGGTCACTACGAACGTTTTATTGATATTAACCTAAATAAATACTCCAATGTAACAACAGGAAAAATTTATTCCCGTGTGATAAAGAAAGAGCGTCGTGGTGAATATTTAGGCGCGACCGTTCAAGTTATTCCTCATATCACGAATGAAATTAAAGAACATCTATTCCGCGCGGGTAAAGATACAAATGCTGATGTTGTTATTACGGAGATCGGTGGTACAGTTGGTGATATTGAATCCTTGCCATTTCTTGAAACAATCCGTCAAGTAAAAAGTGAGTTAGGTTCAGAAAATGTTATGTATATCCATTGTACCCTTGTCCCTTATATTAAAGCGGCAGGTGAAATGAAAACAAAACCAACTCAACACAGTGTAAAAGAATTACGCGAGTTAGGTATTCAACCGAATGTGATTGTAGTTCGGACAGAAATGCCAATGCCGCAAGAAATGAAAGATAAAATTGCCCTCTTTTGTGATATTGATGCGAATGCAGTTATTGAATCAAGGGATGCAGAAACCTTATACGATATTCCGCTAGCAATGCAAGAACAAGGATTAGATACCCTTGTATGTAATCACCTAAAACTCGTTACTCATGAACCGGATATGACGGAATGGGTAAATCTAGTAAATAAAGTAAAAAATCTATCAAAAACTGTAAAAATTGCCTTAGTAGGTAAATATGTTGAATTACAAGATGCCTACATATCTGTTGTTGAATCAATGAAGCACGCAGGCTATTGTTTTGATACAGATATTGATATCGATTGGATTAACGCAGAAAATGTAAATGATGAAAATGTTGCTGATTTGCTTCGAGATGCAGACGGCATTATCGTGCCAGGTGGTTTTGGTGATCGTGGTGTAGAAGGAAAAATTTCCGCGATCAAATTTGCTAGAGAAAACAAAGTTCCATTCCTAGGTATTTGTTTAGGAATGCAATTGGCATCGGTCGAATTTGCTCGTCATGTACTAGGTTTAGAAGATGCACATTCCAGTGAGTTAAAACCTGATACAAAAAATCCGATCATTACACTATTACCAGAACAAGAAGATGTAGAAGATATCGGGGGAACTTTACGTCTTGGGTTATACCCTTGTAAATTACAAGAAGGTACAAAAGCGTATGCAGCCTATGAAGATGTACTAATTTATGAACGTCATCGTCATCGTTATGAATTTAATAATTATTATCGTGAAATGATGGAGGCAAAAGGATTTGTCTTTTCTGGTATCAGCCCAGATGGCCGATTAGTAGAAATAGTTGAACTAAAAGACCATCCATGGTTTGTTGCTTCCCAGTTCCATCCAGAATTTAAATCAAGACCAACAAAGGCACATCCTTTATTTAGAGATTTCATTGGTGCTTCTTTAAAAAATAAAGAAAATAAATAAATGGTCTGCCATGAATATATTTGAAGATCTATTTAAACATAATAACGGGTAATTAATAGGGATTGGCTCTTCAACAAATAGAGTCAATCCCTTCATTTTAGATACTACTCATAATCCTCTACCATATCATCAACGATTAATTTCATATGATGATAAACATATAAAGCAGCAAGTAAGTATGGGAATCCTTTTCGTTCACCGGTCATTGTCGGCACAAGTCCTTTATCTAAATTCAGATCAACGAAAGCT
>CADBNU010000208.1 GCA_902796085.1 Heyndrickxia coagulans | reverse complement strand
GTAGGTGGTTCATCGCCAGCCTTCACATATATGTTTATTGAAGCGCTCGCTGACGGAGCGGTAATGTATGGTATGCCACGGAAACAAGCTTATGTGTTTGCTGCTCAGGCCGTATTAGGTGCTGCAAAGATGATGCTTGAAACAAATATTCATCCAGCCGAATTAAAGGATAGTGTTTGTTCACCAGGTGGTACAACCATTGAATCGGTAGCACGGCTTGAAGAACGAGGACTTCGTTCTGCTGTGATTGAAGCTGTCAAGGTGAATGTTGAAAAGGCAAAGCAGATTCACGGATAGTGGAATGAAATAATATATGATAGGTTTTGTTTGATCTAAATTTTAAGCGAATTATTTTTTTCGAAAAACGTTTTATAAATGAAAAAGCCTTGAAAAGATAGAATCTTTTACCGATATCACTATAATTATCTGAAAATAAAAACTAATCTTTTTCCTATTTACAGAAAATAAAATTATGGTATAGTGTTCCTATAAAACACATATGTTCATTACAGGAGGACAAGCATAATGAAAAGAATCGGATTATTACCAAGGATTTTACTTGCTATTATATTAGGTCTTATTTTAGGTAATTTTATGCCAGAATGGTTTGTTCGAGCTTTTGCCACCTTTAATGGCATTTTTAATAATTACTTGAGTTTTGTTATTCCCTTTATTATTATCGGCTTTATTGTTCCAGGGATCGCCAATATGGGTCGAAATGCGGGGAAAATGCTTGGTTTATCAACGGCACTCGCTTATGTATCAACATTTCTTGCAGGGTTACTAGCTTTTTTTGTCGGTTCATGGTTACTTCCTATTATGACAAAAGGTCAATCTTTTCAAACAACAGATAATCCGGAGGAATTCTTGCAGTCTGGCTTTTTTGAAGTCGCAATGCCACCGCTAATGGAAGTAACAACAGCATTAATATTTGCCTTTGTTATCGGAATTGGAATTGCATCAATTAAAGGAAATGTATTACAAGATGCTTTTGACGAATTCCAAAAAATTGTAGAAAAAGTGATCACAGTAACAATTATCCCATTATTACCATTTCATATTTTCGGTGTTTTCCAAAATATGACTTATGGTGGTCAAGTGGTAAATATTTTATCTATATTTTTAAAGGTATTCGTATTAATTATTGCACTGCATATAACGATCTTATTAATTCAATATACAACTGCTGGTACATTGCATAAACAAAATCCATTTAAGTTATTAAAAACCGTTTTACCGGCTTATTTTACAGCTATAGGAACACAGTCCTCATCAGCGACAATTCCGGTTACGTTAGCATCGGTTAAAAAAACTACGATTCGTGAAAGAGTGGCTGATTTCTGCGTTCCGTTGTTTGCAACGATCCACTTATCAGGTAGTGCAATCACACTTGTTACTTGTTCATTAGGTGTTTTATTGTTAAGTGGAGGAGACATTAGCTTTTCTGCTTATCTTCCATTCATCTTAATGCTTGGTGTAACATTAGTTGCAGCTCCTGGAGTACCAGGTGGAGCAGTTATGGCCGCGATTGGGATTATGGAAGTCATGCTTGGCTTTAATGAAACAATGCTATCGTTAATGATTGCCTTGTACTTAGCTCAAGATAGTTTTGGCACTGCTACAAATGTGACAGGTGATGGTGCTTTATCGCTAATCGTTGATAAGTTTACAAAGAAAGATAAAAATGATGAAGGCGACGAAACAGATAAAAATGCTCAACTTGTTTAAAAAGTAATGAACCTGAACCAAAGGGTGTTGAAATTTGGCATTCTTTGGTTTTTTTTATAAAAATTTTGGTTAGCTGGAAATGGTGAAAGTGATTAATAATAATAAGCCAGCAACCTAATATGAAGATCGCTGACTGTTCTTCCTATTTTTCCAAAGCTAACTGTTCTTTGTTTATATTTAAGGATTGCAAGAATCGCTCCATTCGGACGATAGCTTCTTGAAGTTGTTCCATCGATGTGGCATAAGAACAACGGATATAACCTTCTCCGCTCTTCCCGAAAGCGTTCCCCGGAACAACAGCAACGCGTTCTTTTTTCAATAATTCTTCTGCAAACTCTTCCGAAGTTAAGCCGGTATTTTTAATGGATGGGAAAACATAAAACGCACCACCTGGTGTATGGCAATCTAAACCAATGTCATTTAACGATGTGACAATAAAATTTCTCCTTCTCCGGTAACTTCGTTTCATTTCGCTCACTTGTTCTTTTCCGTTTCGTAAAGCTTCAATGGCACCATGTTGTAACATATGGGGTGCACACATTGTTGTATATTGATGAATTTTTAACATGGCTTGAACAATTGGGACAGGTGCAGCTACATAACCTAAGCGCCAGCCCGTCATAGCAAAGGCCTTGGAAAATCCGTTTATCGTAATTGTTCGTTCATACATTCCTGGGATGGAAGCCATGCTTGTATACTCTTCATCATATGTAAGTTCAGCATAAATCTCATCGGTGATGACAACTAGGTTATGTTTCATTGCCACGTGGGCAATTTTTTCAAGATCTGCTTTATTTAAAAAAGTACCTGTTGGGTTATTCGGTGAGCAGATTAAGATGGCCTTTGTCCGGTCTGTAATGGCTGCTTCTATTTGTTCAGGTGTAACTTTAAAACCATTTTCTGCGCTTGTTCCTACTTGAACGGGTTTTCCCCCTGCAAGTTTCACAAGAGCGGGATAAGAAACAAAAGCTGGTTCAATAATTAAAACTTCTTCCCCAGGATTTAGAAGGGCTCGGAATGCAAGATCTAACGCTTGACTAGCTCCAATCGTCACAATAATTTGGTTTTCAGGGTTGTACTCGATTTTGAAACGATTGTTTAAATAATTCGAAATTTCTTGGCGTAATTCGAGTAATCCGGGATTTGCTGTATAGGATGTGTAGCCATCTTCTATGGAGGCAATCGTTTCATCCCGTATGTTCCAAGGTGTTACAAAGTCCGGTTCACCGACCCCGAGTGAAATGACATTTTCCATTTTGGAGGCAACGTCAAAGAACCTCCGTATGCCGGATGGCGGTAAATCAATGACGGTTTTTGATAAAAATTGATTGTAATCTGTCATGGTGTAACCACCATTCTACGATCTATGTTTTCTTTTCCTTCAATAATTACGCCATCATGTTTATATTTTTTTAATAGAAAATGAGTTCGAGTAGAAACAACACTTTCAATCGTTGATAATTTTTCAGATACAAAGGTCGCTACTTCTTTTAAAGATTTCCCTTCAACAGAAACGGACAAGTCAAAGGAACCAGACATGAGATAAACCGATGTTACTTCTGGAAAACGATAGATTCTTTCAGCAACTTCATCAAAACCAACCCCACGTTTTGGCGTTACATTCACCTCAATCATTGCGATGACGTTTTCTTGCCCTTCTACTTTAGACCAATCAATGATGGCTGGGTAACTAACAATAACTTTATTTTGTTCGAGTTTCTTAATTATTTTTTCAACTTTTTCTTCACTCATTTGCAATTGTTTGGCAATCACTTCGGTTGATTGACGATGATTTTCTTCCAAAATATATAAAACTTCGAGTTCTTCCTTCGTTAGTTTCATAGAAATCCTCCTTCATTCGGCCTGTTACATAATAGAGCGTTAAGACATGCCTTTCCTATGCATAATAGCAATTTTTCAAATTACTAAAATGGTAAAATAATTTACCGAAGATTACAAGTATCTTTTTATTGAAAAAGATGACAGATTTCAATATCCTTGTAAAAGACAACTGCTTTATTAGTACAATAACAGAATATCTTTGTGTTTGTATTGATTTTCTGATTAATGATGAAACTTCCTATATAAGGAAGCGAAAATGATTATTGTTATATAACAGATTGTGGAAGGTGTGGACTCATGTTTGCTAGGGAAAATGAAAAGATTTATATGGAAAAAGAAAATGGAATAGCAACGATTTATATAAATCGACCTGAGAAACGAAATGCATTATCGATTGATATGTGGAAAAAAATGATTGAGATGGTTGATTCGTGTACGGAAGATGATGAAGTAAAGGTAATGATTTTTAGAAGTACAACGGAAACAGCCTTTTCTGCAGGAGCGGATATTAGTGAATTTGAGACGATTCGTTCGACAGTCGACGGTGTCATCAGTTATGGTGAGCTAACATCTACTTTAGAACGGAAAATAGCGGAAAGCCCAAAGCCGAGTATTGCGATGATTCAAGGTTTTTGTGTAGGTGGCGGTTGTGAAATTGCGGTTGCCTGCGATTTCCGTTTTTCAGATGAAACTGGGAAGTTCGGGATTACACCAGCGAAATTAGGGATTGTGTATGATACAGCAGCAACAAAACATTTAGTTGATTTAGTTGGACCTGCCCATGCGAAGGACATTTTGTTTACCGGTCGCATTTTTCCAGCGGAAGAAGCGTTACAGATGGGATTAATTAACCGAATCGTAGCGACGGAGGAGTTAGAACGAGAAACGTATACGTATGCAGGTAGGATTTGTGAAAATGCACAACTTTCTGTCCAAGCCTCAAAAAAGATTATTCACCGGGTGCGACAAGGAGCTACGAAAGATAATGAGGAAATTAAACAGTTAATCGCAGAGTCCGTCCAATCGGATGAGTATAAGCAACGGGTTCGAGCGTTTTTGAATAAAGGAAAGGCATAGTGGTATTAAAAAGGGTGGAGCATGTCGATAAGGGAAGTGTGTTAACATTAGGAAGTTTCGGAGATTACCAGACGGTTAGCCATGAT
>CADBNU010000207.1 GCA_902796085.1 Heyndrickxia coagulans | reverse complement strand
CATTCCATGGGTGGCCAAATTGGATTATATATGGCCCTGCAACAACCGGAAATTTTTGACAAAATCATTTTATTTGCTAGTTCCGGCTATTTGCAACAAGTACGGAAATCTTTAATCTTCTTAAGCTATTTACCCTTTGCCCATAAATTTGTAAAGAAAAAACTTATTGAATCCGGCGGTGTTGAAGGAAATCTTAAAAAAGTGGTTTACGATAAAAATCAAATTACAGAAGACATGATTCAAGGATATTTAGAGCCCTATATTGAAGATGACGCCATTTTTCACGCCTTGGCAAAATTTAGCCGTGACCGGGAAGGAGATCTAAGTAAAAAAGATTTAAATAAAATCCAAACACCTTGTTTATTGGTTTGGGGAAAAGAAGATCAAATTGTTCCTTTACAAGTGGGGAAACAACTTAATATTGACTTGCCGAATTCTAATTTAATTGTTTTAGATAAAACAGGACATTTAACGCCAGAAGAAAGACCAGAAGAAACTTGTCGACTAATTCAAAAGTTTATTGATGGTTAATTTTTAAGTGGGAGTGCATCCTATGTTAAAATAAAAAAGATTTTTGTTTGCTCCATTATACATTAATCAACTTTTTAACAATCTTTTTTTATAAATGTAAATCTAGAGGGGGGAATCGGAATAATGTTTGATTTTGATGAACAGATCAATCGTTTAAACACTGATTCAGTAAAGTGGAATGGTATAAAAATGATTTACGGAACCGAAGATATTTTACCAATGTGGGTGGCAGATATGGATTTTGCCTCTCCTTACCAAATCAAAGAAGCATTGATGAAACGTGTAGAACATGGTATTTTTGGTTACGGCGTTCCTTCTTCTGAGATAAATACAGTTGTCAAACATTGGGTCAAAAGACGTTATAAATGGGACATTAAAGAAGAGTGGCTTATCCCAAGTTCAGGCGTTGTAACATCAATCGCTTTTGCCATTCAAGCTTTGACAGAAAAGGGAGACAAGGTACTCATTCAAACACCAGTCTATTATCCGTTTTACTCAATGATTGAAAATAATGGACGTAAAATAGTTAAAAATCCACTTGTTTTGAAGAATGATAAATATGAAATTGATTTTAATGATTTTGAAGATAAACTAAAAAGCGGCGTTAAACTGTTCATTTTATGCAGCCCTCATAATCCAGTTGGACGCGTTTGGACGAGGAAAGAGCTTGAAAAAATGGGGGAACTTTGTGAACGGTATGGTGTTTATATAGTGTCCGATGAAATTCATGCTGATATCATCTACGAACCAAATGTACATACACCAATGGCAAGCTTAAATCGTTACTGGGAAAACAACTCGATAACATGTATTGCTCCAAGTAAAACGTTTAATATCCCTGGCTTACAAGCATCCGTTATGATTATACCTAGTTCTGAAATACGGGAGAAAGTGAGAACAGTCCAAGGAACAATTGGGTTCCACGGTTTGAATATTTTTGGAAATGTAGCAATGGAAGCAGCTTATAAATACGGTGAAGAATGGCTCGAAGCATTACTACCGTATCTGCAAAAAAATCGAGATGCATTAATTCAATTTATTCGTGAAGAAATACCAGAGTTGAATGTTGTTGCACCAGAAGGCACGTATTTAGTTTGGATTGACTGCCGGAAGTTAGGTTTAAGCGATGATGAAATAAAAGAACGATTGATCCATCGCGGTAAGTTAGGACTAGAGCCAGGCGTAAAATACGGTACAGAAGGTGCTGGATTCGTTCGAATGAATATAGGCTGTACCTACAAAACCCTTCAAGATGGATTAAAACGGTTAAAACGGGCATTTACATAATAGTTGGATCTATAAAATGATGAAAGACAGATCATCTGTCCTTTGTGTAGTATTATATCTTTCCATAGTTTTGGATCCGCTGTACGATTTATTCCATGGTTTAACCCAAAATCTTTTTCATTTGGTCATTGAATTTCATTTTTAACATGTTTTGTCCTCGAGAGCTCTTCTCGTGGACAGTTCTCTTTTTTCTTGCCTAAATGTCTTCGAGGGCTACTCTCATGGACATTTCCTCTTCATTTTGTGCGCGTTTTGTCCTTGAGAAACGTAGTCATGGATATTTTTCTTCTTTTCCATTGATTGACCGCTAATTCCCGCTTCTTTTTAAACCAATTTATTCATAAAGTAATCCCCATTTCAAAGAAAACTTTAATCAAGCTGTAAAGCATTATGAATTCTTAAAATCCACTCTCTTTCCAGAATGCTGTATAAGCTAGAATCACGCCATCCACCACTTCTCAACCGCATATGCTCTCGCAATATGCCTTCTTTATACATACCGATTTTCTCTAAAACCTTTGAAGAAGCAATATTATTTGGATCACAAGTTGCAAATACACGATGAAGTTTTAAATTTGCAAATCCAAAATCCAATATTAATGAGGCTGCTTCCGTTGCATATCCCTGCCCCCAATACTCGGGATGAATAATATAACCTATCTCACCTTCTAAATTAAAGTGATCACGAATGTTTATCTCAACAGCACCGATTAACCTCTCTTCTTCTAATTGAATAATGGCAAAAACAAATCTTGTACGAGGATCGTGTGCTGCATCTTTTAGAACTTCTTGCACATAAGCTTTCGTATCCTCTTTTGTATTAGGTCCCCAAGGTTGATACTTCGTAACAATCGGTTTTGATGCGTAATCATGAATAGCACTCCAGTCTGATTCAACCAGTTCTCGTAAACCAATTCGTGGCCCTACTAAAATATACGTCATACCAAATCCCCTTTACTTATCATTATGTAAAAAAAGAACGCTACCTTATTTTAAATCGGTGCGCTCATCTTTGTCATAATTTATTTTGTCATGTATTTTTAACTTTTTCTCTAGCTCTTTTGCCTTGTTCTCTTCTCTTCTTGAAAGTTTAACAAAAAATCGATAAGTTAAGATACAAATAATCATAAACAATAAAAAAGATATGAAGGCAGGGATATACTCTGACTTATCTTCCGGAAAATATAAATAGAGCATTCCTACAATCAAAGAAGTCATTATGAACGCCCCTTTACCGACAGAAATAATTAAAAATTCTATATATTTATATCTCATTATATCAATTTAGCTATAATTGTGCACGAAATTATATTATTCATTTACAAAGGGTTTTTATAAAAAAACTTCGACATCTACTCATATTTTTTTACTAAAAAACCCAAAGGCTACAATACCTTTGGGTCGAAAAGTTATTCACTTACAGTAATTTTTTCTATAACAATATCTTCAACCGGCTTATCTGCCATTCCGGTTTGTACTTCAGCAATTTTATCAACAACATCCATACCTTCAATTACATGACCAAATACCGTATGTCGATAGTCTAACCAAGGTGTTCCACCGTTTGCTTTGTAATGTTCGATGACTTCATCAGGGAAATTCGCCTGTTTCATTTGCTCTTCTAACCCTGGATCAAAATCTTTCTTTTGTACAATAAAAAATTGGCTACCGTTTGTGTTCGGACCCGCATTTGCCATACTTAAAGCTCCACGGAAGTTGAATAAACGTGGGGTAAATTCATCTTCAAACGAACCTCCATAAATACTTTCACCACCCATTCCAGTACCAGTAGGATCGCCACCTTGAATCATGAAATCTTTAATAACTCGGTGGAAAATAACACCTTCATAATACCCATTTTTTGCATGGGTTACGAAATTTTCAACGGTTTTCGGTGCGAACTCCGGAAACAGTTTAAGCTTGATCGTTCCGTAATTTGTTACCATCTCAGCAACAATTTCACCTTTCAGAACTTCATTAGTAAATTGCGGGTATAATTGCTCACTCATCTTTTCCACTCCTATGTTTAATTTGCAATCCAAATATGTATGTAAATCTTTTGTCATTAGATTGCTTTCTTTAATTTACTTTCCTTATGTATGTTAACTTAAACAAGTTTGATAAACAACTTTTTCGTTTGCAAAATCATGTATCTTTAAAAAAAGATACCCTTAAAAAGGAGGATACCCTATAACAAAATATTATTCTATATAATGAATTAGAAGTTTCGGGACAAATTCTTCATGTTTAGCACCATAAAATTCAATGACATTGGGTGAAAAACTTGCAGAGCTAGTACACCATTGTCTAACACTTTAAGCTTTTATTTTGGAAAAACATGGATAAAAGGAGATAATGAAGATAGTGATATGTAAAAAGGAGGAAAATAACATGGAAGAGCTTGCCCTTGGTACAATCGTAAAAGCACATAAAAAAACAGGAACATATATTGGTGAAGTAACTGGTATTAAAGAGAAACATTATTTAGTAAAAATATTAGCTGTCGTCAAACACCCGATGCAAGGCGACCTCCACCATCCGAAAGAAGCTGATGTTCCTTTTTTCCATGAACGAAAAGCTTTAGCCTATCGAGAACAAACAAATGTGCTAAAAAATATGGTGAAACCGTATGAAGGAGAAATTCCAGATTATACAACATCGTTAAAAGAAGCCTTCGAAAAATTAAAAAATGAACTTGAGCAGGACGATTCGGGATTTGCTCAAAAAAGTTTACGTTGTTTAGAAGAGCTCGATAAAGAATACGATCGCTATTATTATAGCAAGCAATAATAAGAAAAATGAAGGGAATGGCTAAAAACGTTCCCTTCTTCCTTTTTATCCGTCATTTTTCATGATATACGCAAATATTTCGTGTTTCGAAACGGTTTATTTATTCTGACAAAGGAGTTATAATATTTAGTGATGCGAAATATTTTTTAGAAGGTGATACTATCAGTTCCGATAAACGAAACTTGATAATCATGTGGATTGCAAACTTTTTAGTTTCTTCCAGTTTAACCATGATTATGCCGTTTTTATCTCTCTACATAGATTCAATGGGAGAGTATAGCACGGAATATGTAACACAATGGGCAGGTTTGATTTTTGGTATTACATTTTTAACTGCCTTTATCTTTTCTCCAATTTGGGGACGGATTGGAGATCGATATGGATTTAAACCAGTTTTACTACTCACAGGGTTTGGGATTTCTGCCAGCCTTTTTTTAATGGGATTAATGAACTCAGTATATGAATTATTTTTCTTACGTTTCTTTATGGGAATTGTAACAGGATTTATCCCTCTATCTCTTGCCATGATTTCCAAGCAAACACCAAAAAATCAAGTAGGTGAAGTACTTGGAATCTTACAAACCGGAGGTGTGACAGGTACACTATTCGGTCCATTAATTGGTGGTTTATTAGCTGATTTAGTTGGATTTAAATTTACGTTCATATATACATCTTTTGCAATATTTATAGCCGCTCTATTTGTTATTTTTGGCGTTAAGGAAAAGAAAGTAGCTAAGGAACAGAAAGAAAAACAACATCAATATTCTAGCAAAGAAGTATTTGGTTTAATTATACACAATAAAGTGTTACTCTCTGTTATGATAATTTCCTTACTAACTCAAGTGGCCGTTATGTCCATCCAGCCCCTCCTTGCCGTATACGTCAATTTATTAGCTGATACAAATAATGCTGCTTTATTTGCTGGTATTACGTTTTCCGCAACTGGCTTCGGTAATTTAATTGCCACAAGAAAATGGGGGAGACTTGGTGACCGAATCGGTTATGAAAAAGTCATGTTGATGCTTCTCATTGGTGGAGCCATTGTCTTTATTCCGCAAGCATTAGTAACTTCCTTATGGCAACTAATATTATTACGATTCTTATTCGGGATGGCCATCGGTGGAATTATTCCATGCATGACAGCTTTTATCAGACAAGTAGCACCAGTGGAGATCCAGGGCGAAGTAAACGGATATAATGTGAGCTTCCGATTTTTAGGAAATGTCCTAGGACCAACATTAGGTGGTTTTATTTCAGGTTTTATTGGTATTTCTTCTGTGTTTTATGTCACAAGTGCAATTTTATTTATCGCTTTCTTATTACTTACCTGGTCCGTTAAACACGAACATAATAAGAAAGAGCATAAAGGTTTTAGTACTTCCCATTAAAATGATAAATATAAAACTTAAAAACACGAAAAAAGAGTACGAAACAAAGTTTATCTCGTACTCTTTTTTACATCTTCAAGATAACCAATTTACATAGGATAAAAGGAAAAATAAATAATCAGTAGAATAATATATTTATATAAAAAGTCCATTCGAGGAGTTGAAAATATGGTTCCTAATACATTAATAGAAGCACTAGGAATTGAAATTATTACTTTAGAAGAAGGATACGTTAAAGCTACAATGCCTGTTGATGAAAGAACAAGACAACCTTTCGGATATTTACATGGAGGAGCATCTGTTGCATTAGCTGAAACCGTTGCAAGTTTCGGAGCCTTTCAACTTATTGACCAAGAAACTGAAAATACCTTTGGCCTTGAGATAAATGCCAATCACGTCCGCTCCAAACGAGACGGAATTGTCACTGCTGAAGGTCAAGTACTGCACCGAGGTCGAACAACACAAATTTGGGAAATAAAAATTAAAGATGAGAATGGGAAATTAATTTGTGTTTCAAGATGTACAATGGCTATTGTCCCAAAACGTGAATAAGTTTTTTCTTCGATTGATAAGAAAATATCAAAAGATAAAATGGCTTTAGTTCTTTGAACAGGGAACTAAAGCCTTGATTAAACTACTGCCTATTTGACAGGGAAATTTTGCTTAGACGAGGTGCTTACATACTTTATCTACAAGTGTATTCAATAAAAAAAGGACAGAGGACTATTTATAAACCTTTACTTTACCAAAAGTAAGGGGGGCGTCCATAATACGGCCCATAAAAAGGCGGGTATATCGGATATGGTGGATAGAATGGCCTCGGACCGAAAATAGCACTGCCTAAGAAACCTCCCAGTAAGCCTCCAATAAAAGGTCCGGGTCCAAAAAATAGTCTTCTGTCACCATATGGAACACTTCTCCGATCAATCATTTAGGCTACCTCCTTCGCACTGTACTAAGCAAAGAATTGGACACATTTATAAATCTGTAACTTTTATTTATGTGTACATATCCTTGCTTTATATTACTTTGTATGCGAAGAAAACCCTTTTGGCATGGGCATTTGTTGGAGTCTTCTATTTATTTGCTTATCCACAACAGCAATGATGTAGCTGTTATAGAAACAGCGTTACAATCCCAACCTATGAATCACCATGTATGTTGTTTTAGAAAAAAGATATTTCTAGTCTTAATAGTCCTTAGAAGAAATCTATATTTTATTCTCCTAAAAATTTTGGTGTTCGTTTTTCTGCAAAGGCATTCAACGCTTCAATCCGATCTTTCGTTGGAATAGTAACCTCATATGCTTTTCCTTCTATTTCAAGACCAGTTTGTAAATCAACTTGCATCCCTTGATTAATTGCATATTTTGCCTGTTGTAATGCAATTGGTCCATTCTTTACAATTTGTTTTGCCAAACGAATAGCTTCATCCAGCAACTTGTCACTTGCAACTACTTTTAATAATAAGCCTAAATCATACGCTTCCTGTGCATTAATTCTTCTACCTGTAAAAATTAATTCTTTTGCCCTCATCTCACCTATCAAACGTGGAAGTCGCTGTGTTCCACCGGCTCCAGGAATAATGGCCATGCTTGTCTCAGGTAGCCCCATCACTGCTTCTTCCTTTGCGATCCTAAAGTCACAAGCTAACATTAATTCCATGCCCCCACCTAGTGCATAACCATTCACGGCAGCAATCGTCGGTTGTGGTAAATCCGCAATTTTTTGAAATACAGAGCGTATGGTATGTACAACTCGTCTTACTTGATCATCTGGCATATCCTTCCGTTCCTTTAAGTCTGCACCTGCACTAAAAGCCCGTTCTCCAGCTCCTATAAAAATTACAGCTCGAATATTTTTATCAAAACGTATATCATCTAATACTTCTCCTAACTTTAATAATAAGTCATAACTAAAGGCATTTAAGGAGTCCGGGCGATTCAATGTAATGATTGCTATATTCTCTCTTTTTTCAAATTGAATCAGGTTCATATTCATCTCTCCCCATTTTTTAGTATATTATAACTATTCAACTTTTTCGGGAAGAATCCTTTTTGAAAATAGCATCTCATCGACACAAGACTAAGCAAAGACAAGGGAGAAAATAATTTCAAGATGATACCAAACCTGTAAAACCTGTATGACCCACGTTTAGAACACTATTAAGATAAATAAAAAAAGAGTTTTCAAAACAAGAATATAACGTTGAAAACCCTTTTTCAGTTAATTCTATTTATTCATCAACTTGTACAGTTTCTTCGACTACAATACTTTTCTTTTTATATTCAGGATTTAATTCATAGTACTCCTTTAACTCATCTTCAACCATTGTATCTGCCACAGGTGCTTGGTTTCGATATGCTGCTCGGCAAATAACATGGGCTGCCACAGGTGCTGTTAAAAACACGAAAAAGATACCGAGGATTAAACGAATACTAAAATAACCGTCAGAAATCAAGAAATACAATAAAGTTCCGATTAACACACACAAGACGCCTAAAGTAGAACTTTTTGATGCTGCATGGGATCTCGTATATACATCAGGTAACCGTACAAGGCCAATTGCTGCAAGCAAACTTATTGTCGTTCCGACTAAAATAAAGAATGCTGTAATAATCTCAGCGATTCCGTTCAATTACAACACTCCTTTCAATAAAACGAGCAAAGGCAATCGTTCCAATAAACGAAAGGATACCGATTAACAACATTAAGTCAAAAAATGCACGCGTGTGAAACAAAATAGAAAAAATACCGATACTGGCAATTATATTTATCCCAATTGAATCCAACGCTTGAATGCGATCAGAACTCGTCGGCCCTTTTATGACACGATATAAATTAAGTAATATGGTTAACGCTAATATACATAACGATATAAAAAGAATTGATTTAAACATTATCTTCTCGTCACATCCTTTATCGCCTTTTCAAACAAAGCCTTTGATTTCATAACTGATTCTTTTGATTCTGGCATATGTAGAGCATGTACATATAAGATTTTATGATCTGGAGTGACATCCATAACAACCGACCCAGGGGTTAAACAGATCAATAAGGATAATAACGTAATTTCTAAATCACTTCGAAGATCTGTTTCAACCTTAAATATAGCCGGCCGAACATTCACTTTGGGGCGAATAACATGTTTTAAAACAAATATAGCAGACGTAATTAGCTCCCAAATAAATATTAAAAATAACTTAAAGATCGCTATAAAGGTAAACATATAAAAAGACTGTTTAAAAAACCGCCGCATACATAATAAAATAAATAAACCAACGAAATAACCGCTTAAGAAATTTAAAAATGTCATATCATCTTGTAAAAACATCCATAAATAGGCGATAAAAATATTTACTAAAACTTGATAGGCCACCTTATCACCCCCTACTTCAATACCGCTTCAATATATAGACTAGGGTTTAACAACTGTTCTGTTGCTTGAGCAATATAAGCTTGGATCCCTTCTGCACCTATCCCTAGAGCTAAACTTACGACCAATAGTAATGCAATTGGAAAGAGCAATCCTCTTATCGAACCCTTTTCTTCATCTTCTGATAAAATCGTCTCACCCCAAAACGCATTCATAAACAATTTAATCATGGAAAGTAAAATAAATATACTTGCCAGTAACCCTATACCACCTAACCAGTAATATCCAGTCTCAAATGTACCTTGGGTGATAAAAACTTTTCCAAGAAAACCACTTAACGGGGGAATGCCGACCATCGATAGTGTTCCGATGAAAAATATCCAACCAAGTTGAGGGTGCCTACGGATTAAACCGCTCATTTCCCTTAAATCACTTGTGCCAGTAATTAGAATAATCGTTCCTCCAATTAGAAAGACGAGTGCTTTAATAATCATGTCATGAATTAAGTAATAGATGGAACCGGTAATACCAGCCTCTGTCATTGTAACAAGTCCTGCAACAATAAATCCTACACTTATAACCACGTTATACGTTAATATTTTTCGAACATCCATGTATCCAGTTGCACCAGCAGCACCAAGAAGCATCGTTACGGCTGCAAGAATCCCTATCATAAGATGTGTAATTTGCGGTTCGTGATAAAAAACAAGGGTAAACATACGGAAGATTGAATAGATTCCAACCTTCGTCAGAAGCGCTGCAAATATAGCCGCAATGGCCGTAGGTGGTACACTATATGAACCCGGAAGCCAGAAGAATAACAATAGACCTGCCTTAAGACTAAAAACAATTAAAAATAAAAGCGCAATGGTTGTAATTAATCCATCTTGACCTGCTTCGGCAATCCTAAATGATAGATGAGCTAGATTTAATGTACCCGTAATGGAATAAAGGTAGGCGACACCAATTAAGAAAAACGCCGATGAAACAATATTAATAAAAACATATTTTAATGATTCTCTTAGCTGTTTCTTCCCACCGCCTAGTGTAATTAATACATAGGATGCTAATAAAAACACTTCAAAAAATACATATAGATTAAATAAATCACCTGTTAAAAAGGAACCGTTCACACCGACGATCAAAAATAGAAATAAAGGATAAAAATATAATTTTTCATTTTTCTCACCGATTGACCGGAAGGCAAATATTAAACAACATGACGAAACAATACACGTTGTAAGCACAAGTAAAACACTAAACATATCACCAACAAAACTAATCCCAAATGGTGCTTCCCAACCGCCAAGTTGTAATGTTTGTATACCCTTTTCACGGACTTGATTCATCATTACGAAAGCGATAAATCCACTTAAGAAAAGTGCAAATAAACTTAACGCCCGTTGTAAAACAATGTTTTTATGAAATATGATCAGTACCATTCCAACGATAAGTGGAATGATGACTGGCATAATTAATAAATTATTCATGTTCATTTCCCCTTAACTTTTCCATATCATCAGTTCCATTAGCTTTAAAGGAACGGTAACTTAATACTAATACAAAGGCTGTTACAGCAAAGTTAATAACAATTGCTGTCAAAATTAAGGCTTGTGGCAAAGCGTCTGTAAAACCGATTTTCCCTTCTCCTAATAGTGGGGCATTACCTTTTTTTAAACCTCCAGAAGTAATGATCAGTAAATTGACAGCATGGCTAATAAGTGAAGACCCAAAAACGATACGTAATAGTTGTCTTGATAAGAGCAAATAGGTTCCTATGGTCACTAAAATACCAATGACAATTGCAATTACTATTTCCATATTACCTGTCCTCACTTATGCTTAAAATAATATTTACTGCTGTACCAATAACAGCCAAGGCGACTCCAGTATCGAAAATTAAGGCAGACGTTAACTCGGTTTTACCGAAAATAGGTAATTCCTTATAGCCGAAAGCTTGCGTTAAAAATTCCTCGCCAAATAAAACCCCACCTAAACCAGTACAAACAGCGATTAAAACACCTAGAGCAGCCAGCTTTTTAAAATCGATTCGAATATTTTCTCGTACTTTTTCAATATCAAATGCAAGATATAGGAGGACGACGGCCGCTGCCGTACTTAATCCCCCAATAAAACCGCCACCTGGATTATGGTGCCCATTCATAAATAAATAGATGGAAAAAGTAAAAATGATTACAACAGCCACTTTCGTTACACTTTGTAAAATGACATCATTCGGTTTCATTGGATTGTTCCCTCCTTTTCGAACTTTGTCGAATTAAAATGTAAACTCCTAAACCGGCAATCGTTAATACAGATATTTCTAACATCGTATCAAAACCACGAAAATCAACTAATATGGCATTAACAATATTTTTAGCTCCCGCTAATTCATAAGCATTTTCAAAGAAATAGGTAATTGGTTCAAAAACTTTATGACCAAAAGCAGCCAATGCCAGAATGGTAACTGTAGCCCCCATCGCTAAGGAGATAATGAGATTGGATAATTTAAGCGAGATTTTTCCAATATTTTTTCTTAATTTCGGCAAGTGATAAAAACAAAGTAAGAATAAAACAGTGGTAACTGTTTCAACTACAAATTGCGTCAGTCCTAGATCAGGCGCCTGGAATAATACAAAGAACAAAGAAATGAAATAACCGACTGCACCTAATGCAACAATGGCTGTAATACGATGACTAGTAAATAACACAACAAAAGCAGCAGCAACAACACCAATGACAACAGCCATATCAAAAATTCCAATCGGTGCATGATTAGAAAAATTAAATTGAAATCCATAAAGAAACAAAAAGGAAATCATTAGTACAAGCACGAAAAACACAAAAATATACTTTAAATAATGTCGGAATGAACCTGTCATATAGGTATTGGTTATATTTTTTGAAAATTGTTCTGTACCAGCTAATCCGCGATTATAAAAGTGGTTCAACGTTAACCATTGTGGATAATGATTAAACAGTTTTATCCAACCTTTTACGATCTTATAGAGTAAAATTCCAAACACAACAACACCAATAGTCATCCATAATTCTGGATTTAAGCCATGCCAAGCTGTAATATATAAATCATCTCGATGAATCGGTATCATTGGTAACACCGGGATTAATGCCGGGATCAGAATATACTCACCAAGAACATTTGGTAAAAAGAATACGAGCACAACAATTGTTCCTAATATTAGCGGCGATACCAGCATACCGATAGGTGCTTCATGTACTTTTTTAGTTAACTTTTCAGGGCGGAATTTGCCTGTAAATGTTTTAAATATTAAAATCATACAATAAACGAATGTAAATACACTTGCAATCCATGCAATAATTGGAAATAACATACCTAATTTTTCCAAACCAAAAATCCCAGCAGATGCCACATCATTAACACTGGCAAAAAACATCTCTTTACTTAAAAATCCGTTAAATGGTGGAAGCCCGGCCATCGAGAACCCGCCAACTACCGCAATGGTAAAAGTGACTGGCATTACATGCATTAACCCACCAAGCCTTCTAATATCACGGGTTCCAGTTTCATGGTCGACGATTCCAACAACCATGAATAAGCTACCTTTAAATGTTGAATGATTAAATAAATGAAAAAGAGCGGCAAAAGTGGCAACTGTGTATAGTGCTCCGCTTTCACCTGGTCCAAAATAAACAGCTAATGATCCGATTCCTAATAGACTCATAATGAGTCCAAGTTGACTGATTGTTGAAAAGGCAAGCAGAGCCTTTAAATCCGTTTGTCTTACGGCAGTAAATGACCCATACAATAACGTAATAATACCGATACCAGCTACAAGCCAGAACCAAATAGAACTGCCACCAAAAATAGGTGTAAGTCTTGCGACTAGATAAATCCCAGCTTTAACCATTGTCGCTGAATGAAGGTAAGCACTAACTGGAGTTGGTGCTTCCATGGCATCCGGCAACCATATACTAAATGGAAATTGAGCCGATTTTGTAAAGGCACCAATTAATATAAGGATTAATGCAGGAATAAATAAATCATGGTTCGTAATGAAAGCAGCATTGCCAATCATTTCACGAATACTATACGTATCCGCCATTAAAATGAGCATTATAAAACCTGCTAACATCGCTAGTCCACCGAAAACAGTGATGAGTAACGATTTTAGGGCACCATACCTAGAACTTTTCCGTTCATACCAATAGCCGATTAATAAGAAAGAAGAAATACTTGTTAATTCCCAAAATCCATAAAGAATAAATATATGATCAGAGAAGACTAGACCTAACATTGCCCCCATAAACATTAATAAATATATATAAAATTTATGTAGCTCTTCCCTTATCTTAGATAAATAGTAAATGGAATAAAGGATTACAAGGGTTCCAACACCAGAAATGAGTAATCCGAACAGAAGACCGAGGCCGTCAATATATGTGGAGATGTTAATATTTAACGACGGAATCCAAGGAAGATTGTATTCAATTGTTTCACCTTTTGCGACAATAGGTATATATTGTAACAAAAAGAGAAAGATGGTTAATGGTACAAATAAAACGAACCAGCCTGTATGAATCCGTTTATTGATATATTTAAATAAAAACGGGACTATAAATGCAAACAGAAATGGTAAAAATAGTATTATGTAAAACGAATGCAAAATCAGCCCTCCTAAATATTTTTTCCAAAAAAAGATTATTTTTTCTTAAACGTATATTTTATAATGGAATTGACTCTTTACGTGACATACGATATAGTCTTACATAGTTTAGTTGAGACCCTTACTATTATGCCTGAGGTGAATTATTTTTATGATTAACATATATAACGAAAGTATCCTCGTCTGTGTTTATTATGGACCAAATGGTGAAAGACTTATCAAACGTGGTTGCAATATTGCAAAAATGCTAAAGGCTCCATTATATATTTTAACCGTCGATGAAAAACCATTCGATGAACTAGATGCTGAAAAAGTGTTTTACATTGAGCAATGGAAAAAAATTGCCGATGAACATAAAGATGCCCATTTTATTATGAAAGATAACGAAAAGCGCCCTGTCTCTAAAGTCATCGCAGAAGTGGCTCGCAAAAAAAATGTGACTCAAATCATTCTTGGACAAACTGCACAAAGTCGCTGGCAACAAATCACAAAAGGTTCTATAATCAATGATTTGTTACATGATATCCCTTTTGT
>CADBNU010000206.1 GCA_902796085.1 Heyndrickxia coagulans | reverse complement strand
TCCAAAATTGCATGCTCTGATTATTAATACAATTTTTTGTAAAATAATGAAAAAATTCACTTAATATCCGATATAGATATTAAAGTATAGTAAAAATCTCATGATCTTCAAACAATTTTATACGTTACTGTTTTATATCAAAATTAGAAAATAACAAATCTAACTCGATATGGGGTGTCTTTTCTTGAAGGTATTTTTTAATTTAAAAAGTATCAAAACGAAATTATTACTAGGATTTTTTATCGTTATTTTTCTTGTATTGATACTAACAAGCTACTATTTATACTCTGTGTTTCTAACAAATAAAAATACAAAAGATATTATCGAGCAAGAATTAGAGCTAGTTCTTGTGAGTAATCAATTGGCCTATAATGTATCTGAACGGTTAGCTTTAGTACGAGGTTATATATTATTTGATGATATTGAATATCGAAAACAATTTAATACACTGACAGGGCAAAGTAAAGAACTTGAAAAGCAAATACTTCAACTTGATCATTCTGAAGAAGTGAAACATTTATTAAAATTAAGCCAAGAATGGGAAGAGACAATTGTTAATGATGTATTTGCACGTATTTCGGCACAAAATCGTGAAACTGCATTAGAAATATTAGCAGAAAAAGTTGAACCATTGTCCGATGAGTTGACAACCAGTTTTAAACAACTTTCAACAGAACAAGAAAAGTCAATTTACAAAAAAGGACAAGGAATTATTAAACATGGACAATTTATGACGCTACTAAGCTTTAGTATTTCATTGATTGTCATTGTTTGTTCATTTTTCATTTCAATCTTCTTGGCAAGACATATTACAAAAGCTATCCGTAAAGTAATGAAGAGAATGAAAGCAATCGCAAGTGGTGACTTAAGTGCCCAACCAATTGAGACAAGATTAAAGGATGAAACAGGACAATTAATTACTGCAACAAACGATATGATGCTTCAAATGCGCAGTTTGCTCATGAATATTAAAACGGTTTTAGAGATCGTAACTATACAAAGCGGAAACTTAACACAATCAGCAAACGAAGTAAAAATGGGATCTGAACAAACCTCCACTACGATGCAAGAACTAGCTAGTGGTGCTGAAGAACAAGCCACTCGCACACAAGAACTGGAAACGATGATGAATAATTTTTATACGAAAGTCATGGAGGCGTACCAAAACGGAGAACAAATTGAACATGCATCAATGAAAGTACATGAAATAACGAATGAAGGTAAGCAATATATCTCATTATCTGCTAACCAAATGGAAAATATTAATGGAATAGTTAAGCAATCTGTTCAAAAAATACAAGCCCTAGATATCGAGTCACAAAAAATTTCTAAATTAGTGTCGGTCATTAAAGAAATTGCTGAACAAACAAATTTATTAGCATTAAATGCCGCCATTGAAGCAGCAAGGGCTGGGGAACACGGAAAAGGTTTCGCTGTTGTTGCTGAAGAGGTAAGAAAACTTGCGGAAGGAGTTTCTGCATCCGTTAAAGACATTACTTCAATTGTAAAAAATATTCAAACCGAGGTCGGAAATGTCACCGCTACTTTACAACTCGGCTATAAAGAAGTGGAACAAGGTAATGTACAAATGAAAATGACACAAGAGAAATTCTCTGACATTAATGATTCAATTAATGTTACGGTGAAAAACATAAAATCAATTACAGGACATTTACTAGAAATTGTAGAAGAAAGCGGTGAAATTCAAAAATCTATTGAAGGCATTTCTGCAATATCTGAAGAGGCTGCTGCAGGGATTGAACAAACATCAGCAGCATCTCAACAAACAACAAGTTCTATGGAAGTTGTTACTGAAAGTGCAAATGAATTATCTAAACTAGCAGATAAATTGAATCACTTAATTCAAAAGTTTAAGTTATAGTCATGCCTTTTTCTAAAAAACTAATTATGCAAAGTTTATGGCCTCGTCACTCTACTGACGAGGCCTTCGATTCTATACAAACTGTTCCTCTTCTGTTGATCCTTTCAATGCAACAGTAGATGCTGTTCCACCGGATACAATTGTCGCTACTTCATCGAAATAACCTGTTCCAACCTCACGTTGATGTCTAGTCGCTGTATATCCTCTAGACTCACTCGCAAATTCTTCTTGTTGGAAATCAGCATAAGCAGCCATACCACGATCACGATAATCGTAAGCTAATTCAAACATGCTATGGTTGAGCGTGTGGAATCCTGCTAGTGTAACAAATTGGAACTTGTAACCCATTTTACCAAGTTCTTTTTGGAAATCAGCGATCGTTTTGTCATCTAATTTCCGTTTCCAGTTAAAGGACGGTGAGCAGTTATAAGCTAATAGTTTACCAGGATATTTTTCATGAATGGCTTCAGCAAACCGTCTTGCTTCTTCTAAGTTTGGTTCAGATGTCTCGCACCAAACCATATCAGCATACGGTGCATAAGCAAGTCCTCTAGCAATCGCTTGATCTAATCCTGCTTTCACATAATAGAAACCTTCAGCTGAACGCTCACCCGTTAAAAACTGATGATCATAAGGATCTACATCACTTTGAAGTAGTTGAGCAGCATTGGCATCTGTTCTTGCAATTAATACCGTAGGAACTCCCATTACATCACTAGCTAGGCGGGCAGAAATTAGATTACGTACGGCATGTTGGGTCGGCAGTAATACTTTACCACCTAAATGACCACACTTTTTCTCAGATGATAATTGGTCTTCGAAGTGAACACCTGCAGCACCCGCTTCTATCATTTGCTTCATTAATTCGAAAACATTAAGTGCTCCACCAAATCCAGCCTCAGCATCGGCAACAATCGGAGCGAACCAATCAAAACCTTCACGTCCCTCCACGCTATCAATTTGATCAGCCCGTTGTAATGCTTGATTAATACGTTTAACAACATGTGGTACACTATTAGCTGGATATAAACTTTGGTCTGGATACATATGACCTGAAAGGTTAGCATCAGCTGCTACTTGCCAACCACTCAAATAAATCGCTTTTAACCCTGCTTTTACCTGTTGCACTGCTTGGTTTCCAGTTAATGCACCAAGCGCATTAATAAAATCTTCCTCATTAACAAGCTTCCATAATTTCTCTGCTCCTTTTTTTGCTAACGTATGCTCCACCAAAACGGAACCACGAAGTTTTACAACATCATAAGCAGAATATGGACGTGTAATTCCTTTCCAACGCTCCCCTTTCCATTGTTCTTCTAATTGTCTAATTTGTTCTTCCTTTGACATTGTCATTGTAGTTTCCTCCCTCTTTTTCTATCTATAATTAATTTAATTTTTCATAGCCAGGTAATGTTAAAAATTCAGTAAACTCATCTTGTTCAATTAATTCTCTAAACAGCTCAGTTGCTTCTTCAAATCTTCCATTGACATAACGTTCATTCCCAATATGAACTTTAATTTTCTCTAGCTCTTCTTCAATTAATTGATTGACCAATTCAAGAGTTACTTTTCTTCCATCATTTAAAACTCCCTTTGGATGACGAATCCATTGCCACACCTGTGCACGTGAAATTTCTGCGGTTGCAGCATCCTCCATCAAATTGAAAAGCGGTACCGCACCTCTTCCACCTAGCCACGCCTCAATATATTGAATACCAACACTAATATTAATTCGTAATCCCTCTTCGGTTATTTCCCCATCTGGCACTTCTAACAATTGTTCAGCTGTTACTTCAATATCATTTCGTTTGCGCTCGATTTGGTTTGATTTTGGCATATGTTCGTTAAATACATTCAGCACAGTTGGAACAAGTCCTGGGTGAGCTACCCAACTTCCATCAAAACCATCTTTTACTTCACGTTCTTTATCTTTCTTTACCTTTTCAAAAGCAATTTGATTGGCTTTCTCATCGTTTTTTACAGGAATTTGCGCCGCCATGCCGCCAATTGCAGGCGCATTACGTTTATGACAAACTTTAACAACATATAAACAATAAGCTCGCATAAATGGAACTTCCATTGTGACAAGGGCGCGATCTGGCAATATAAAATCTTGATGATTTTTAAACTTTTTAATTGTGCTAAAAATATAATCCCAACGCCCACAATTTAAACCTGCACTATGTTCTTTTAATTCATATAAAATTTCATCTGCTTCAAATGCGGCTGTAATGGTTTCAATTAGTACAGTTGCTTTAATCGTTCCCTGAGGAATCCCTAACTCATTTTGTGCAAATATAAACACATCGTTCCAGAGACGAGCTTCCTCAGCACTTTCTAGTTTTGGTAAATAGAAGTACGGACCTGACCCTTTTTCAATGAGTGTTTTTGCATTGTGGAAAAAGAATAAACCGAAGTCAAATAAACTTCCTGAGATCGGTTCACCGTCCACGATGAAATGTCGTTCAATCAAATGCCATCCTCTTGGACGAACAATGAGTACAGCCCTTTCTTTATTTAATTGATAAAATTTGCCGGTTGGTGCAGTATAAGTTAATGTGCCCCGAATCGCATCTCGCAGATTAATTTGACCTTGAATATTATTTTTGTACGTAGGCGAATTGGCATCCTCAAAATCAGCCATAAACATTTTGGCACCAGAATTAAACGCATTGATCACCATTTTCGGGTCACTTGCAGGACCAGTAATTTCAACCCGACGATCTTGTAAATCTTTTGGCAACGGTGCAATTGTCCATTTTCCTTCACGAATAGATTTTGTCTCTTCTAAAAACGTTGGAGTTTTCCCTCGATCAAACTCCCTCTGCCTTTCTTCTCTCAAACGTAAAATTTCTTTTCTTCTTTTTTCAAATTTGTTATGGAGTCTTACAAGAAATTGTGCTGCTTCCTCTGTTAATATTTCTGACTTTTCATACTGGAGCCGAACTTGCAACCTTCCCATTTCTACACCTCTTTTATTTGTTATCTTTAAAATTTTATAGTTAATCTAAATGATGCGTTACAAACAAAGTCTTGAAAACCATTAATCTATTATTCCTGATCCATTACATCGAGGACATTCAACGATCCCCTCACCATGACAATGATCGCAATGATGTGGATGGGCAGAATTACATGTGCAAGTGATTTCACCATTTCCATTGCATGCTTGACAATTCATCTTAGGATCCCTCCCTGTTTTAAAACAGATATCATTTTCTTGTTATCTATTATATAACACATCTCCGCTTTTTGTTCAACACATTTTTCTGAATTTTTCATCGACATTTTTCTACATCGTCCTTCTTTTGTTACTCCAATAAAGCAGGGAACAGGGTTGTGATTATTCATTCCCGATATAAATACATTGGGATTTTACATTTGAAAAAATTTCTCAATAAAAAAAGGATAGATGGAACATTCATGTTCCTCTATCCTT
>CADBNU010000205.1 GCA_902796085.1 Heyndrickxia coagulans | reverse complement strand
TACGGAAAAAAGCAAAAGTTTTATCCTGGAATTCCGGAAATCTTCGAGGAAACAAAAGCTCTTTTTAAGGATGATAAAGCCTATTCGGAATATGGTATTCAAGTCGAACATTTTATTGTAAGCACTGGCTTTGCCGAAGTAATAAGGGGCTCTAAGCTTATGCCTTATGTTGATGGGATCTGGGGTTGCGAGCTTTTAGAGGAATCCCAATCACATCCAGAGAAAAAGCCTATTATTAATGAAATACTATATACGATTGACAACACAACAAAAACTCGCGCAATATTTGAAATAAACAAAGGGATTGGAAAAGTTGACGGGATAGACGTAAATACAAAAATTCCATCGCAAATGCGAAGAGTCCAATTTGAAAATATGATATATATTGCTGACGGGCCAAGTGATATCCCAGCTTTTTCTGTGGTAAACCAATATGGTGGATCAACTTTTGCAATCTATCCAAAAGGCGACGCACAAGCAATGCGGCAAATTGAAAAAATGCGTGCTGCAGGAAGAATTCACATGTATGCAGAGGCTGATTATTCAAAAGGAACAACAGCGTATTTGTGGATAACGAATAAGATAAGGGAGATTGCAAATCGAATTAGAGAAACTGAACAAGAAAAGATTCGAGCATATACTGCAATTGGACCCCACCATCTCATTTGAGTTTTTAAGAATAAAACTTTAATAATATACTATTATTTCATATATTTCAATAACATATTTATCTGATCCCGGATCTGGACGGATATTGCTAATATATCTACAAAGGGGTTATGCTTGTGAGTAGAATATTCTGTATTGTTGGGAAAAGTGCTTCAGGAAAAGATACCTTCTACAAAAAAATACTTTCATTAAACTGTCCCCATTTAGTGCCAGTGTGCTGCTATACGACTCGACCAAAGAGAGCCGGAGAAACAGAGGGAATAGATTATCATTTTGTAAATATCTATAACATGAATGAATTTGAAAATCAAAACAAACTGCTAGAAAAACGTGCATACCACACTACAAAAGGGACATGGTATTATTTTACTCTGTTTTTTGAAACTGATAACAAGTTCGATTATGTTTTAGTAACTACATTAGAAGGAGCTTCCGCCATTGCTGATCGTTACGGTATGCAAAATGTGCACATTGTATATTTGCTAACCGATGAAAGGATTAGGTTATTGCGTTGTATCGACCGAGAATCAAGACAACCTGTCCCAGATTATTCCGAAGTATGCCGGAGGTTTTTAGCCGATGAAGCAGATTTTTCTAACGAAGCAATTCATAGATTTACGAATGTTCATATAGTTGATACGGGAACAGATGTAGAGAACAGAATAGAAGACTGGAGAAAAATATATGGAAGCTAATAATGCAGTTTTTAATGAGTCTGATTATATTATTGTCCAAGGCCATAGGATATTCATTGATATAAATGTGCGTGGATGTGGAAGCGGTTGTTTATACTGTTATGCGCCTTTTCATGATGAAAACCAGCAATTGTTGTCTGAGCAACAAATAGTTTCAATTTGTAGATATATAAGCAGCAAGTATTCATGTAATAATACAATAGTCTCTCTTTGCCCGAATACAGAGCCCCTAAAATCTGCACGTAGCATGCAATTGGTATTATTGATAATTAAGTGGTTTGCCGATAAGAACTGTTTTCTTCAAATCTCAACTAAAGAGAGCATTCCTGAATCGTTTTTAGAGGCAATTAATAAATTGAGTAAAAATAATGTTTTCATCAATATTTCTATCCCCATTTTACACAATGCAAACAATATTGAGCCACATGCAGCGTCAGTAGAACAGAGACTTGCAAATTTCGCTTCAAAGGATCTTTATAGAGCAGTCCATTTTTGCCTATACATTAAACCCTTCATGTTAAGTGTTGCAGAACAGAAACAGTTTATAGAATTAATAAATCAATATCAAATTGAAACTGTTTGTGTAGGGGTAAAATTTACTAGCAAAAGTGAGATTCCTTGCCTATCACTGTATAGCAAAAGCAACGCTAATGCAATGTTCAAAAAACAAGGCGCAGATATTTGTGACTTTATAGAAATGATACATAAGGAAACAGATGCGCACGTCTTTGGGTCTTCTGTTTGTTGCATCTACAGCTCCTATTTTGCAAAATGCGATCTTGAGCTGTACAATTTCGAACGTCGGCTATGTAATAGCTGTACTTTAAGAAGGAACTAACAACTATCATGAAGAAAAAACACCAGCTTTTAACCAATCAATCAAAAATGATAAATATTGTTGTCGGGTTGATTGGTGTTATTCTCGTCCTATTGGCAATAATACTAATTGCTTCTGAAATTGTTAAAAATATTTTACTTAGCATAGGATGTTCATTGATCGCAACAAGCATTGCGACTTGGCTAACATCTTATTATATGTCGGCCAATAATGATGTCAAGGAAATTATTACTGATTGGAAACTCATAAATCTTTATGAAACAAAAACAGAAATGAACATCAAGTCGAATGAATGCCTTGATAGGGCAAGAAAGCAAATTGATATAATAGCAATCGGTATGTCTAATTTTCTAAGCTATAAAGGTGATGTTTTAGAAAAAAAGGCACAAAACGGAGTGAAAATAAGAATAATCTCTTGTGATAATCTTAATATGCTGAGGCAAAGAGAAAAGGACGAATCATACAGTGGGAGTGGCAGTATTACCGATGTAATGAAAAGCGATGTCCTTGCTTTATCTGAATGGGTTAAGGGTGTTGCAAGAAAAAAGGGAACTGTAAATATTAAATATCACTCCTCATATCCAGGTTTTTCATATTTGAGAATAGATGATACTGTATTCTTTGGCCCCAACCTTCCATTATATAAAAGCCAGATTAATTTTGCTCTTGAATTTAATATTCATGGAAAAGGCGGACAATATTTTGTTGAATTTTTTGAATCGTTGTGGAATAATAATTCAGTATGCACAGAGCAACTACACTTTAAGGAGTGAAATGAATGAACAAGAACGAAATTACTGAAGTTATTCGGTCATTCCCATCAAAAACCATTTATGAGTTGGCACATGATATCTGTGCCCGTATTCTCGAAGAAACGGAGAAGAAAGGTCAACTAACGGTAATACAAGAACTACTGGATGAGAAAGTTTTATTTCGAGCTGAAGATTATATTATTATTCGGTTCTACCATTTTTCGGTATTGATATTTCAATGTAACGTTAGCAATTATTCCGCTAATCTAGACCATCATAGTAACTGCTTTCATCTTCCTCTCACAGATCAAAATTTTAAAATGATAATTAAGGAAATAATCACGAATATTTTTCTTTGTAGTTATGAGAGCGCTAGCACAGATTTGACTGTTTATCAAACAATCCGCGAGAATGTTCTACAAGCTATTATGACATAAAATACTGCTATAATGTTTCTCATTTTGCGTTATCTTCTATGTAATTTCGCTGAATCAACTATTTTGTATTAACTGTCATGCCGCAATCCATCGACCAGAATAGTATAGCAACAGTATAGATAGGGAGAATAATCTAATAATCTTTGCTATAAACACGCGGGCAATCGTAACAGCCATTTCCTTTCTTGGTTGGTTGTTCACTGCCATAGGAGACATGAAATGAATGTTATTAGTCCTTCTTTTGAAATACTAGAAGATGTTAAGCCACTAGAAATATTAAACAAATTGGAATTCTATGCACGGACCTGCTATAAAAGTGAGGGACAAGCAACAGAAAACACAACCGAACCTTTTATTCGCCGTTTAATTTCAAGCGGTCATGAATCTGTAATTGAGCATGAAAAGATTACGGTAAAGCTAATATGTGATCGCGGTGTGAGTCACCAAATTGTGCGGCATAGGATTGCTAGTTACAGCCAGGAAAGTACACGGTATTGTAACTATGCTCAAAATAGATTCGGTAATGAGCTTACTTTTATTATTCCTTCGTTTTGGGTAAATGATTCTCAGAAATATGAAATATGGGAGAAGCAAATGCAAGCGATTGAGGACAGTTATATAAATCTAATACAGTTAGGCGCTACTCCTGAACAAGCGAGAAGCATTCTTCCCAACAGTCTAAAGACTGAAATAATTATTACTATGAATCTTCGAGAATGGCGACATTTTTTTAAATTACGTACTTCAATTCACGCCCATCCTCAAATGAGAGAAATTAGTATTCCAATGCTCAGGAAATTCTGTGAGTTACTGCCTCCATTGTTCGATGATATCCAACCCGGCTAAGAATAAAAAACTTAAGTGCTAACACAGTTCTTTTCCAAAGAATATCGTATTGAAATCGATTTTTTTCGAGCAAATGGAGAGATGCATATGACACAAAGGATAACTGGAATAGCACGGCCTTGCCGTATATTCATGTGCTATAGAAACAACACTGCGGAAACTGCCAATCATTTTCGATCTGTGATGGAGCATGATAAAGATCGTTTTTACGGAAACATCTGGTATTCTTCGCGACAATACATTGGGCGGTTGATCCAGGACCTTCCTGATATTATGAGTGAAGTGGAATGGGTGATTTTCTTTGTTGGTAAAACCTTTACCGGAGGTTTTTTGGATGCCAACGAAGAGACAAACAAACGATGTATAACTGCACAGGAACTAATCGCAATTGAAACAGAGAGACAAAAACGTCAGCATGAGGGTAAAGAAGAACTGAAAATGTTGACAATTAATATCGATGGAGCGAGACTTGACCAAACATGTGAGTTGGATTTGAAGCATCTTTTTTCAAATGCTAAAATCCTAAAAGATGATTCTGTCGGAGCTTATACAGAGTTGCTTCCCAATGTTTATCACAGTAGTTTAGATGACCTCTTTGATTTTGTTGAGGAACACATTGCCCCGAGTTGCGCGCTTTTTTCGAATCAAATGAATAATACTGTAACAACACCTGCTTCCACGGAAGATAGTAATTCAGTTTCACTGGTAAAAGTTGAGGAAAAAACCATCAGCATTAAAAGCGTTCGATATGCCGATGATGAAATAAAACAAGCTCAAACTGACAGCGTAATAACTTTACTTGAAAACGGCAATGTTCTGTTTGGAAGATACCCCCAAACAGGAGATGGGGGAATACAGCCGGTTGAATGGTTGATACTGAAACAAGAAGAGAATCGTTTACTGCTAATTAGCAAATTTGTACTGGATAGCAAACCATATAATTTCAGAGAGAAACCGATTACATGGGCTGAAAGCACTCTGCGACGGTGGTTAAATGAGAATTTCCTAAAGGAAGCCTTTGACGAAAACGAGCAACAAATAATAGTAAGAATGGATATTTCAGCAGAGTATAATCCGTCATACTCAATAGATCCCGGAAAATCAACCAATGACTGGATTTTTCTACTAAGTGTTCAAGAAGCAAAAGCATATTTTTCTCCTGGAGCAGACATGCGTAGCGCACCTACAGCATACGCAGAAAAAAGGGGTATAAGTAATGTATTGTGTTCCTCAAAAAAGGATGGAAGGCTAGCTTGTTATTGGTGGCTACGAACGCCCGGTAGTACATCCAGTTATGCCGCAACTGTTGACGATGCAGGATATATCGGTAGCGGTCTTGGCGTTGGATGTAGTGGTAATGGTGTTCGTCCTGCCGTATGGGTCTACTGTCCATCTTTGGATAATCAGCAATAAAACAAACATAATGTGCCTATGCAGCGTTCAGAACGCCTTAGTATTCCGCAATAATACTGTTTCCGAAGTTACATAGTTATACAGGTTGGCATCTTTTTTGCATTACCCTTCCAGAAAGGTAGTGCAAAATAGATGCACACCAAAAAACCCAGGAAATTCCTGGGTTTTTTGCACTCAGGGGGCCAAAAAAAGTACAAGGTTTTTCCGTAGATGCCAACCCCCCTTTTTCACGCAGTAGAGAGAGCCGAACCCACACAGAACCACTTTTCTCAGGAAGATAGAGACTGGATTTCAGATAGAATCCGGTCTCTTTTTTCATATCAGCCCCGGTCGTTTTGGATTGATTTT
>CADBNU010000204.1 GCA_902796085.1 Heyndrickxia coagulans | reverse complement strand
CAGTAAGGACAGAGGAGTAAAGTGGTCATTTCCTTGAATAAGTGTATAAAAGCCATTTGGGGTTGTGGTGAGAAGTATTGAAATTTAAGTCATAATGGTGAGTACGCTTCATTTTATGAAATGTTAAATTTTTATATTAAAGGTTTTCTCAAATAAGGACGCAATGAAAATTAAAGAAGGGAAGAAAATACATGAGAAGCAGGTTTACAAGGGCGGTATTATTTGCAGCATTAATCATAATTCTGGCCTTTTTGTTCCAACAGATTACAATTCAATTTTCAGGTGAAGGGTTTGACACGCCGCAAGAAGCATTGCCAAAAGATGCAGAGTATGAGTGGATTGAAGGGCCGAAAACAGAAAAAGAACATCGATATTTCTTTTTGTCCAATGGAAACTATTTTGGTACGGGTGTAGTAAAGAAAAATTTGAAAGGATGGTCAAGCGGTAACGGTGTATACGCAAAGCTGCCAAAGCGTTTAAATGAAAATGAAATCACTTCCGCTCATTCTGATGGAAAAATTCTATATGGATTAATAAATAAAGAAGGACAAGTAGAAGTGATCGTAAATGGTGAAAAAGCAACATTGCTCAATCTTTCAACATTACCAAAAGAAACAATTGATTTATATAAGGTAAATGATTATTTCATTTGGTATGTTGATTTGGAAAAACTCCAAGATTCCGAACATTTTCATATAGTAGTCAAAAATGATAAAGATGAAATCTTAAGTGAATTATCAATATAATAACTGACTAGAAATAGGGAATAATTAATAGAAAATCTCTCTTTAATTTTTTTATTGTTAAGTATAAACTATAATTAGCATTATCCAAAATATTCATAGAATTCATGAATGTAGCATTTTTATACACATCGTTGAATTCTTGAATCTTTTGGAATAAAATTTAATTGCCCAAATGGGTCATAAAAATCTCTAATGACAAAACATAATTTTAATGTAATTTACTTATGAAGATAAGTGAGTTATGATTGGTCATGGAGAAAAGAACTAGCAAGCCTTTTCAAAATTTATATAGGGGGATTACATATGACAAAGAGCAACTTACACAACAGTCGTGCTTCTTTTGAGTTAAATGGTAAAACGTATTATTATTACCGTTTAGCTGCTTTAGAAGAAGCAGGCATTGCAAAAGTTTCACGCCTACCTTATTCAATCAAAGTATTATTAGAATCTGTTCTACGTCAATATGATGACTATGTAATCAAAGAAGAACACGTTAATAATCTTGCAAAATGGGCAGAAGGTGCAGATCCAGAAGGAGAAGTGCCATTCAAACCTTCTCGCGTTGTTTTACAAGACTTCACTGGTGTACCAGTAGTAGTAGACTTAGCTTCTTTACGTTCTGCTATGAAAGAATTAGGTGGAGACCCATCAAAAATCAATCCAGAAATTCCGGTTGACCTTGTAATTGACCACTCTGTACAAGTTGACAAATACGGTTCTCCAACTGCTTTACAAGCAAACATGGATTTAGAATTTGAACGCAACGCTGAACGTTACAAATTCTTAAAATGGGCTCAAACTGCATTCGATAACTTCCGTGCTGTACCACCTGCAACTGGTATCGTACACCAAGTAAACTTAGAGTATTTAGCACCGGTTATTCACGTTAAAGAAAATGAAGATGGCACATTCGAAGCATTCCCAGATTCAGTAGTTGGTACTGACTCCCACACTACAATGATCAACGGTCTTGGCGTTCTTGGTTGGGGTGTTGGTGGTATCGAAGCTGAAGCTGGTATGCTTGGTCAACCATCTTACTTCACAATTCCAGAAGTTATCGGTGTTAAATTAACTGGTAAACTTCCAAACGGTGCTACTGCAACGGACTTAGCATTAAAAGTAACTCAAGTATTACGTAAACGCGGCGTAGTAGGTAAATTCGTTGAGTTCTTCGGTCCTGGTGTAGCTACATTGCCACTTGCAGACCGTGCAACAATTTCCAACATGGCTCCAGAATATGGTGCAACTTGCGGTTTCTTCGCAATTGACAATGAATCACTAAACTACATGCGTTTAACTGGACGCGATGAAGAACACGTTCAAGTTGTTGAAAAATACTTAAAAGAAAACGATATGTTCTTCGATCCAAACTTCGAACCAGTTTACACAGACGTATTAGAAATCAAATTAGACGAAATCGAACCAAACCTTTCTGGTCCAAAACGTCCACAAGACTTAATTCCGCTTTCTGAAATGAAAAAACGTTATCGTGAAGCGGTTGTAGCTCCAATGGGCGTACAAGGTTTCGGCTTAACAGAAGATGAATTTGCTAAAACTTCAACAATTAAATTTGAAGATGGCGAAGAATTAGAAATGCCTACAGGTGCTGTAGCAATTGCTGCTATCACATCTTGTACAAACACATCCAACCCTTACGTATTAATCGCTGCAGGTCTTGTTGCGAAAAAAGCGGTTGAACTTGGTATTAAACCACCAAGATGGGTAAAAACATCTTTAGCACCTGGTTCTAAAGTTGTAACAGGTTACTTAAAAGATTCTGGTTTACAAGATTACCTTGACCAAATCGGATTCAACACTGTAGGTTACGGATGTACAACATGTATCGGTAACTCTGGTCCATTACTTCCAGAAATCGAAGAAGCAATTAAATCAAAAGACTTATTTGTAACATCTGTTCTTTCTGGTAACCGTAACTTCGAAGGTCGTGTTCATCCATTAGTAAAAGCTAACTACTTAGCATCACCACCACTTGTTGTTGCTTATGCTTTAGCTGGTACTGTAGATATCGACCTACAAAAAGATCCAATTGCGAAAGACAAAGATGGTAAAGATGTTTACTTCAACGACATCTGGCCATCATCTGAAGAAGTATACGGCATCTTAAATAAAGTCGTTACACCTGAATTATTCAAGAAAGAATACGAAACAGTATTCACTGCAAACGAAAAATGGAATGCAATTGAAACATCAACTGAGTCTCTATACACATTTGATGAAAATTCAACTTATATCCAAAACCCACCATTCTTCCAAGGTTTATCTAAAGAACCAGCTCCAATTCAAGAGCTTAAAGGCTTACGCGTAATTGCGAAGTTTGGTGACTCTATTACAACTGACCACATTTCACCAGCTGGTGCAATTGGTAAAGATACACCTGCAGGTAAATACTTACAAGAAAAAGGTGTAGCAATTCGTGACTTCAACTCTTACGGTTCACGCCGTGGTAACCATGAAGTCATGATGCGTGGTACATTTGCAAACATTCGTATCCGCAACCAAGTAGCACCTGGTACAGAAGGTGGATTCACAACTTACTGGCCAACAGGCGAAGTTGAATACATTTATGATGCAGCAATGAAATATCAAGAACAAGGTACTGGCTTAGTAGTTCTTGCTGGCAACGATTACGGTATGGGATCTAGCCGTGACTGGGCTGCAAAAGGTACTTACTTATTAGGTATCAAAACAGTTATCGCACAAAGCTATGAACGTATCCACCGTTCTAACCTAGTAATGATGGGTGTATTACCACTTCAATTCATGCCAGGTGAAAACGCAGATACTCTTGGCTTAACAGGTAGAGAAGAGATCTCTGTAAATATCACTGACGATGTAAAACCTCGTCAAATTTTAACAGTAACTGCTAAATCTGAAGACGGAACAGTGAAAGAATTCCAAGCTTTAGCTCGTTTCGACTCAGAAGTAGAAGTAGACTACTACCGTCATGGCGGTATCCTACAGATGGTATTAAGAAATAAATTGGCTGGTAAATAATTTCTAGCTTAGTAAGCAGGTTGACTTGTTCAACCTGCTTTTTTAATTGACTGTTGGAGAAAGATGCTTTGGCAAATATGTTGTTAAATTCGACTATTATCGCGAAACGTT
>CADBNU010000203.1 GCA_902796085.1 Heyndrickxia coagulans | reverse complement strand
GGAAATATGTGTTAAAATAAAAACGTCCAATTTGATAAATAAATGTATAATTGTATACCATGTCCCGGTAGCTCAGCTGGATAGAGCGACAGCCTCCTAAGCTGTAGGTCATGAGTTCGAATCTCGTCCGGGACGCTAGCACCCCCCTTATCCTTGTATAAGGGGCTTTTTATTTTGTTGAGTGGGGTAGATCCAACGGCGTGAATCCCAAATTCTTTTGAATTTCCACGATATCCATGTTAAACTGTCCAAAGAAAATATAGCAAAGCGTGGGATTTTTATGGAAAAAGATCCGAAAGCAAATGATAACGTCATTCCTTTTCCCCAATTAGAACTACGTTTACTTAATAAAGGACGACTTTGCCTTGAAGAAGGTAATGTGAAAGAAGCCATCGAATATTTAGAAGAAGCGAAACGGATCGATGACGAAAACCCTGAAATTTTATTTACTTTAACAATCGCTTATGTGCAACAAGGGAATTTTTCGAATGCCAAACTGATTTTAGAAGAAATGATGCGTTTTGGCATCGGGGACTACTTTGAAGTTGTCGAACTCTATGTCACTGTACTTTTTCAATTACATGAGTATAAAAAAATCAGCACATTGTTAACAATGCTATTAGATGAAGAGCAAATCCCAGAACATAAACTTGATCAATATAGAGAACTCCTGCAGTTAAGTCAAAAATTAGCGGATGAACAGAAGAAAAAAACGAATCGAGATCCAAAAGAGCTGTTTAAAGGTGATTTTCAAAAGGTACTTCAAAATATTTTGGAGCTTGATTTAGAAGATGTTCACACATTTATCCATGAAATCGAAAGTTTTCTACGAGATGATTCAAAGGATGCCTTTGTTAAAACAATGATCATCAACGCATTAAAGGAAAAGGGATTTGAACGGAAAATACAAGTTCGGAAATTTAATAAATCGATCACATTAAATCCGTCTTCTTACTTTTCTGTTCAAGATGTACCGTTTTCCCGTGAAGTTAAACAGTATATTGAAAAAGCACTTCGTGATGATAATCCAAGTTTATTGGAAAATGCACTGACTTTATGTGAAAATTTCTTTTTTGCAATTTATCCGCTTGAAAAGGAAATGACCAACCCACTTCAATGGGCAATCGCAATTCTTGCTATAACAGCCTCTTATTTTGACCAAAATTTGGAAGAAATGGCGTTTATCAAGACGAATGCTGCGCATATTTCTGAAGCGGAAGTTGAGGAAGCGAAAGCCTTTGTGTTGCATGTTGAAGAACACTTTATGAAATAATCTGTAACTAGAATATAATGAAAAAATAATGTATGTTATAAATGTTTGGATATAGGATTTTCACTTAGATGTGTTGAAACATCTTAAACCTATGATATAATGATAGGGTTAGAATTTCTGTTCTTTTTTACATGCCTTGTGACCATTTTTTATGTACGATAGTTCTGTTTACTATTTTTTTGGACTTATTCTTACATATCGTCGCACAAGGTGTCATTACAAGAACAATATATAATATTGATAAATAGATGTTGGAGGGAAAACAGGTATGTCTGCAAAATTTGAAAAACTAGAAGGCAACCAAGGGAAATTAACTGTCGAAGTTGATGCAGAGACATTTAACAAAGCCCTTGATCAAGCTTTCAAAAAAGTAGTAAAACAAGTAAATGTTCCAGGATTCCGAAAAGGGAGAGTTCCACGTCCAATTTTCGAACAACGTTTTGGTGTTGAAGCATTATACCAAGATGCTTTAGACATCGTTTTACCTGAAGCATATACAAAAGCTGTTGAAGAAACTTCCATCGAACCAGTTTCACAACCTGAAATTGATATTGAACAAATTGGTAAAAATGAAGCTTTAATCTTTACAGCTGAAGTAACACTTAAACCTGAAGTGAAACTTGGCGAATATAAAGGTTTAGAAGTTGAAAAAGTAGACACAGAAGTAACAGATGAAGACGTTGAAAATGAACTTAAAGAACTTCAAAAACGTCATGCAGAATTAGTTGTTAAAGAAGATGAAGCAGCAGCTGAAGGCGATACAGTTGTAATCGACTTTGAAGGTTTCGTTGATGGCGAAGCGTTCGAAGGTGGAAAAGCTGAAAACCACTCCCTTGAATTAGGCTCTGGTTCATTCATTCCTGGATTTGAAGAACAACTAATTGGTGTTAAAGCTGGTGAAGAAAAAGAAGTTAACGTAACGTTCCCAGAAGAATACCATGCTGAAGAATTAGCTGGCAAAGATGCTGTTTTCAAAGTAAAAGTTCATGAAGTAAAAAGTTTAGAATTACCTGAACTTGATGACGAATTCGCAGTAGACGTTGATGATGAAGTAGAAACATTAGATGCTCTTCGTGAAAAAATTAAAAATCGTCTAAAAGAATCAAAAGAACACGAAGCAAAACATACAATTGAAAATGCGGTAATCGAACAAGCTGCTGAAAATGCAGAAATTGATGTACCAGAAGTTATGATTGAAAATGAAGTTGATCGCATGATGAAAGAATTTGAACAAAGATTACAAGCACAAGGTCTAAACCTTGATCTTTACAAACAGTTCTCTGGTCAAGACGAAAGTGAACTAAAAGAACAAATGAAAGCAGATGCTGAAAAACGTGTTCGAGTAAGTCTAACTTTAGAAGCGATTGCGAAAGCTGAAAATATCGAAGTTACTGATGAAGAAGTTGAAAAAGAATTAGAAAAAATGTCTGAAACTTACAATCTTCCAGTAGATCAAATTAAACAAATTCTAGGTTCTACAGATTCAATTAAGGAAGACTTAAAATTAAACAAAGCGGTTGAATTACTTGTCGAAAACAGAAAAGAAGTAGAACCTAAAGAAGAAGTAACGGAAGAAGCTTAATAATAAACGTAAACGCAATTCAAACTTCGTTTTATGAACATGACAAACAAGGCGCGACATTTTTAGTTTCGTGCCTTGTTTTATCACATTAAGCACAATTTAAAATGTTGATTGATGTCCCTTTTAATATTTGACGAGCAAGTTGAATAGAATGAATTGCCACACAACTCACTTTCACATATAATAGTCATTAATTTAACTGTTTCATCGTTCACCTAGTTTTTACCTAATATGATTAAGAATCGTTTGTACAAACTATACATAATCAATCATAATCATTTTGTTTCCTATTTTTGAAAACAATATGATACAATCCATATACATATAATTGATTAAAGAATACCGAAGAAGAACGTATTGAATGAGCTTGCGTTTTATGAATAGTTTAAAGGGGTGAGCTGTATGTTTAAGTTCAATGAAGAAAAAGATTCATTAAAGTGTTCCTTTTGTGGGAAAACACAAGATCAAGTGCGGAAATTAGTTGCTGGTCCAGGCGTTTATATATGTGATGAATGTATTGAACTTTGTACAGAAATTGTGGAAGAAGAGCTTGGTAATGAAGAAGAAGTGGAATTTAAAGATGTTCCAAAACCAATTGAAATTCGTAAAATTTTAGATGAATATGTTATTGGTCAAGATGATGCAAAGAAAACATTAGCGGTAGCGGTTTATAACCATTACAAACGAATCAATACGAAAAGCAAAGTTGATGATGTTGAATTACAAAAAAGTAATATCAGTTTAATCGGTCCAACAGGTAGCGGTAAAACGTTACTTGCTCAAACATTAGCTCGTATTTTAAACGTTCCTTTTGCTATTGCTGATGCCACTTCATTAACCGAAGCGGGATATGTCGGTGAAGACGTTGAAAATATTTTGCTTAAATTAATTCAAGCAGCTGACTATGATGTAGAACGTGCTGAAAAAGGGATTATTTATATTGATGAGATTGACAAAATTGCACGTAAATCCGAGAATCCTTCCATTACAAGGGATGTTAGCGGTGAAGGTGTGCAACAAGCATTATTGAAAATTTTAGAAGGTACTGTAGCAAGTGTACCACCTCAAGGTGGCCGTAAGCACCCACATCAAGAATTTATCCAAATTGATACAACGAATATTTTATTTATTGTGGGTGGAGCCTTCGACGGTATTGAACAAATCATTAAACGTCGTCTTGGTAAAAAAGTGATTGGTTTTGGTTCTGAATCATCTGTCGTCGATGAAAAAGAAGACTTGTTATCAAAGGTATTGCCTGAAGACTTATTATCCTTCGGGTTAATTCCAGAATTTATCGGACGTATTCCGGTAATTGCGACATTAGAAAAATTAGATGAAGAAGCATTGATTCAAATTTTAACAAAACCAAAAAATGCCCTTGTGAAACAATATCAAAAATTATTACAATTAGATGATGTTGAGCTTGAATTTGAAGAGGAAGCTTTAAGAGAAATTGCGAAAAAGGCCATCGAGAGAAAAACAGGTGCACGTGGTTTACGTTCCATTGTCGAATCCATTATGTTAGAAGTTATGTTTGAATTGCCTTCTCGTGAAGATGTTGTAAAATGTATTATTACGAAAGAATCGGTTACTGAAAACAAACGTCCAGTATTAATATTAAAAGACGGATCCGTTGCAAAAGAGGAGAAAACCTCGGCTTAATATTTGAATATAGGAGCAAACAGTGTAACGCTGTTTGCTTTTTTACTGTGCTGTAATTTTACAGGCTGATGGATAAAAGTTGGGTTAAAGAGCTAGAAATTTCTTTGATACGCATTTTCGTGGACAAAATAAAGTAAAATGAAGCAAAAAGTTCGAGAGCATAACCAACAAAATGACGCGAATTTACCGTTAAAAAACATACAGAAATTCTCTCCATAATTTCTTGTTTATTCCAATCCCGAAAAGGAGATACTATTGGCAAATAGATAAGAGGCTTTGGAGGGAATTTCATGAACATTACTGGTATTGTATTACTTGTTCAGTTGTTTTTCGGCGTCATCATCGGACTTTACTTCATGAACTTGCTGAAAGGACAACGAACACAAAAGGTTTCTATAGATCGAGAATCGAAAAAAGAAATGGAACAATTGCAAAAACTACGTTCCATAAGACTGACAGAACCATTAGCGGAAAAGGTCCGACCATCGAGTTTTGCGGATATCATTGGTCAAGAAGATGGAATAAAAGCGTTGAAGGCAGGTTTGTGTGGTCCTAATCCACAACATGTCATTATATATGGACCACCAGGTGTCGGGAAAACGGCAGCCGCTCGACTTGTTTTAGAAGAAGCGAAAAAAATGGAGAAGTCTCCCTTTTCCAGAGATGCCAAATTTGTTGAGCTGGATGCAACAACAGCAAGATTTGATGAACGAGGAATTGCCGATCCTTTAATTGGATCGGTACATGATCCGATTTATCAAGGTGCTGGTGCAATGGGGCAAGCTGGTATTCCCCAGCCAAAACAAGGGGCAGTAACGAACGCCCATGGTGGAGTCCTGTTTATCGATGAAATTGGTGAACTTCATCCAATTCAAATGAATAAATTACTAAAAGTATTAGAAGACCGGAAAGTGTTTCTTGAAAGCGCCTATTACAGTGAAGAAAATATGCAAATTCCGAACCATATTCATGATATTTTTAAAAATGGTTTACCGGCTGACTTTCGTTTAATCGGTGCGACGACGAGAACGCCTGAAGAAATTCCGCCGGCCATTCGATCCCGTTGTTTAGAAATCTTCTTTAGGGAATTAAACCAGGACGAAGTCATTCAGATTGCCAAACGTTCCTGTGAAAAAGTAAAGATGAAAATTAGTGACTACGGGTTAGAAAAAATATCGACATATGCTAAAAATGGGCGTGAAGCGGTAAATATGGTGCAAATTGCTGCAGGACTTGCCATCACGGATCATCGGGATTTCATTAAAGATGAAGATATAGAATGGGTCATCCATTCAAGTCAACTTTCACCACGTATGGAGTACAAAATTCATTCGGAACCAGAGGTCGGTCTTGTCAATGGCATGGCCGTTTATGGCCCGAATAGCGGTGCACTTTTAGAAATTGAAGTTAGTGCAATCCCAGCAACCGACAAAGGTTCCATTAATATTACTGGGATTGTGGAAGAAGAAAGTATCGGTGGCCAAGGTAAATCCATTCGGAGAAAAAGTATGGCTAAAGGGTCGATTGAAAATGTGATCACGATCCTACGTTCCTTTGGAGTACCTGCTGATGAATACGATATCCATGTGAATTTCCCAGGAGGAATTCCAGTCGATGGACCATCTGCCGGTATTGCGATGGCAACTGGGATTTATTCGGCAATATATAAAGTACCGGTCAAAAATACGGTAGCAATGACAGGGGAAATCAGCATTCATGGTCGAGTTAAACCGGTCGGTGGAGTATATACGAAGATCAAGGCCGCCCAAAGAGCAGGAGTAACGAAAGTTATTATTCCAAAAGATAATATGGAATCGATTTTAAAAGAAATCGAAGGGGTCGAAATTGTCCCAGTTACAACATTAAAAGAAGTATTTCAACATGCGATCGTCCAATTCCCAGTAAACAATAAAGAAAACTTACAAGACAACAAGTTAGAAATAGAAAAATCGGCATTGTCTTTACAAGCAGAACGAAAAGAAAGTATTTAAAGCCTCTTTTAAAAAGGATTAAAATCCCATTTCAAAGTATACATATATCGTGAGTTTGTTTCGGTTTGTCTTGTACAAACCGGATTTTTTTGCATCATAAATGTTCTTCCGTTCACTCATAAATCTTCAAGTAATAGGAAGATTAAAACAAACGGGCATTCACCGGAACAAATTATGATGGGCATTGAAAAATGGAACGAAATTATTCATAATACAGTTGACTTCTTTATTCCTAAATTTCTTAGCTTATGTTGATTTTTCCATCTTTCAATTAGACAGTTTAGTCTAAATAGGTTAAAATTTTTACAATAGCTTTCTTCACATTTGGTAAATATTGGTATAATACATACGTTCAAATCGACTTATTGGACTTGCTTTATAAACCCATACATAATGAATAGTACACATGTTACATCATAAACATTTTTGTTTAAATAATTGGAGGTATCACAATGGTAGAACAACAAAAGAGAATCGTTCCCCTCCTGCCACTTCGCGGACTGGTCGTTTTTCCTACGACAGTCATGCATCTAGATGTTGGTCGAGATAAATCGGTGCAAGCCCTTGAAAGAGCAATGATGAATGAAAATTACATCTTTTTATCTGCTCAAAAAGAAGTTTCAATTGATGAGCCGACAGAGGAAGAAATTTATAAAATGGGAACGTTAGCCCACGTGAAGCAAATGTTGAAGCTTCCAAACGGAACAATCCGTGTTTTAGTGGAAGGACTACATCGTGGGAAGATTGAACAATTCATAGATAATGACGAATATTATGAAGTGGAAATTCAAGTTTTTGGCGCTGAAGAGCAAAAGGATGCTGAAGTTGAAGCGTTAGAACGCATGGTTTTAGACTTATTTGAACAATACATAAAAATTTCGAAAAAGATTTCCGCTGAAACGTTTGCTACGGTGCAAGATGTTGAAGAACCTAGCAGGTTAGCTGATATTATTGCATCCCATTTACCGTTAAAATTGAAGCAAAAACAAGAAGTGTTAGAAGCTGTTGATATTAAAGAACGTTTAAATATGATCGTGACCATTTTAAACAATGAAAAAGAAGTGATCCAACTTGAAAAGAAAATTGGTCAACGGGTTAAACGTTCCATGGAACGGACGCAAAAGGAATATTATTTGCGTGAACAAATGAAAGCCATTCAAAAAGAATTGGGGGATAAAGAAGGCAAAACCGGCGAAGTTGAGATGCTTCGTAAAAAAATTGAAAAGGCAGGAATGCCAGAACACGTATACAATGCGGCGATTCGTGAGTTAGACCGCTATGAAAAGGTGCCAAATACATCTGCTGAAAGTTCGGTCATTCGTACGTATCTCGATTGGCTAATCGCACTGCCATGGAAAAAGGCGACAGTGGACGATATTAATATGAAAAAGGCAGAAAAGATCTTAAATGAAGATCATTATGGATTAGAGAAAGTGAAGGAACGTGTTTTAGAATATTTAGCTGTACAAAAACTAACCAACTCAATTAAAGGACCGATTCTTTGTCTTGTCGGCCCTCCTGGAGTTGGTAAAACGAGTTTAGCGAAGTCTGTCGCTCGAACTTTAGGAAGACAGTTTGTTCGAATTTCCTTAGGCGGTGTTCGCGATGAATCTGAAATTCGTGGTCATCGACGGACATATGTCGGTGCCATGCCAGGCCGTATTATTCAAGGGATGAAAAAGGCAGGAACAATTAATCCCGTTTTTCTTCTTGATGAAATTGATAAAATGTCAAATGATTTTCGTGGTGATCCGTCTGCGGCAATGTTAGAAGTGTTAGACCCTGAACAAAATAAAAGCTTTAGCGATCACTATATTGAAGAGACTTATGATCTTTCGAAAGTCATGTTTATTGCTACCGCAAATGATTTAAGTACGATCCCTGGACCTTTACGTGACCGAATGGAAATCATTTCAATTGCAGGTTATACCGAATTAGAGAAGATACATATAGCCAAAGATTACTTAATTCCGAAACAAATTAAAGAAAATGGTCTAACAAAAAGCCAATTACAAATCCGTGATGAGGCCATTATTTCCATGATTCGTTACTATACAAGGGAAGCAGGGGTTCGCGGTCTAGAGCGAACAATCGCGAAAGTTTGTCGAAAAACCGCTAAAATCATTACATCTGAAGCGAAAAAACGGGTCATTGTTACAGAAAAGAATATTGAGGAATTTTTAGGTAAAAAAATCTTCCGTTTTGGTATGGCAGAACAAGAAGATTTAGTAGGGGTTGCAAATGGTTTAGCATATACTGCGGTTGGGGGAGACACATTGCAAATTGAAGTTGCATTGGCCCCTGGAAGTGGAAAGCTAGTCTTAACAGGGAAATTAGGCGATGTGATGAAAGAATCTGCACAAGCAGCCTTTAGTTATGTTCGCTCCAATGCAGAAAAGCTTGGAATTGACTCTGATTTCCATAAGAAGTTTGATATTCATATTCACGTTCCTGAAGGTGCCGTACCGAAAGATGGTCCGTCAGCAGGAATTACGATTACAACCGCTTTAGTATCGGCATTGACAGGAAAACCTGTCAGTCGTGAAGTCGGGATGACAGGCGAAGTGACATTACGTGGTCGAGTTCTGCCGATTGGGGGATTAAAAGAAAAATCGTTAGGTGCTCACCGGGCAGGATTGAAACGGATCATTATCCCAAAAGATAATGAAAAAGATCTCGATGATGTACCAGAAACAGTGAAGAAAGAACTGACATATATACCGGTTACACATGTTGAAGAAGTACTAAATGAAGCAATAGTAGGTGGAATCAGTGAAAGTTAAAAGTGCAGAAATCGTCATTAGTGCTGTTAAAAAAGCTCAATATCCAGAAGGCGACCTGCCAGAAATTGCTCTAGCAGGTCGTTCCAACGTAGGAAAATCCTCATTTATTAATAAAATGTTAAACCGAAAAAATTTAGCCCGAACTTCATCAAAACCGGGAAAAACCCAAACCTTAAATTTTTATCTGATCAATGAAGAATTTTATTTTGTCGATGTGCCAGGTTACGGCTATGCAAAGGTATCCAAAAAAGAGCGAGAAAAATGGGGACAAATGATTGAAACTTATTTTACTGAGCGCCCACAGTTAAAATGTGTCGTGTCGATTGTAGATGTCAGACATAAACCAACAGCAGATGATATCATGATGTATGATTTCTTGAAGTATTATAAAATACCGACTATCATCATTGCGACAAAAGCCGATAAAGTTCCAAAGGGAAAATGGCAAAAACATCTGAAAATCGTGAAAGACACGTTAAATATTGAAAAGGGAGATCACCTTATTCTTTTTTCCTCTGAAACAGGGCAAGGGAAAGAAGAGGCATGGAACGTCATCAGTCAGTATGTATATGGTGAACAGACAGAAAAAGATCAAAATGAATAACCGAACCGATAAGAAAAGGAGTAGCATTGGAATATGATGCGACTCCTTCTCTTTTGTTATTAGAGTTACCACTGGATATAACTTGAGCTTCAAAAAGACTTCATTAATGTCTTTAAATGATAGATTAACGTTTCCATCATATTTTCATATGTAAATATATCGGGATAAAGTAAGTGATGGCTTCCCAATCCATCAACAAGGGAATGGAGACGATGAATTTCCATTTGAAAATGGATTTCCTCTCGTAATAATCCTGCTTTTTTTAGTTTGTTTAAAAGCCTTTCAAACCCGTCATGCATGCTAAAGTAGTTTTTTTCACTTAATGTTTTTAATCTTGGATCTACCAGTGTTTTTGCAGAAAAAACGAACCACACCTCCATTTCCACCCGGCGATCCTCATCAACTGGTAAAAGTTCACTAATAATCGCAGTGATCACTTCCAGTGGCGATCCGTCATATTTTTTCGAGGCGATCCGTTTTTGCACGCGCTCGGATACGAGTTCCATTGAAAAAGCGAATAACTCCGATTGGGAAGGGAAATAATGTCGCAGTGCACCGACGGAAAGATTCGCAGTTTGTGCAATTTTTCGCACGGTTGCATTTTCCAACCCTTCCTCAACGATCACTTTCCATGTAGCTTCGGCAATTTTAATTTTTCTTTTTTCATGATCAACAATTTTTGGCATATATTTATTTTAACACACTTGTATTAAAAACAAAAATATGTTATTTTTTAATACAGACGTATTAAAAAAGGGAGAGGTCTTATGATGAGTTGGATCGGATGGTTAATCATTGCATGTGAAATTGGATTTTGGGTTTTTGTCCTTGCAGGACTTGTGACGAGATATATTTTTAAGAAAAAGAAATTGAGTATGATACTGTTCATCTGCACACCACTTATTGATCTTGTTCTGCTATTTGCAACATACATTGATTTGGTAAATGGAGCTGTTGCTGAGTTTGTTCACGGATTAGCTGCGATTTACATTGGCATCAGTGTTGTCTATGGAAAACAAATGATTGCCTGGGCGGATAAACAGTTCGCTTATCGCTTTTCTGGGGGAGAACGACCGGTAAAAAAGAAACTTTACGGAATGGAATATGCGAGAGAAGAAAGAAAAGGTTGGTATCGCCACTTTTTCGCCTATATAATCGGAGCCAGTATTTTAGGGATGATCCTACTTTCCATCGGTTTTTCGGAGCAAACAGCTGAATTAATAAGACCTTTAAACGTTTGGACTGTCGTCATTGTTATCGATTTCCTTATCAGTTTTAGTTACACGGTATTTCCAAAACGGGCAAATGATTGAATTGACCTTAATCAGAATAGGGCTGTCCAATAAGTCATAAAAACGGATTTGAAGGGAGAGTTGGCGATGCGAATCCAGTGGGAACAGCAATCGTTTTTGTGCTAAAAAGGTAAGCGCCAGGCACGCGAGCTGAAGATCCGTAAAGGCGAAGTTGATGTCGCCGTGTCACTGGACGCGCGTTCGCCACCGTACCATCCATCAATCTAAGAATC
>CADBNU010000202.1 GCA_902796085.1 Heyndrickxia coagulans | reverse complement strand
TTTTGTTTGAATTATCATTTTGAATTGCTGCTAGCGCCGAACTAGTAGGTGGGAGATAAAAAGATATTGGAAATGTTTGATATTATTCTAATATTAATTGGAATTATGTTTGTTATTTTTGTTGTTGGGAATTTAAAAAACTTTGATGGAGAAAGAAGGTATGCAAAGAAATGAAAGAATTGTAAAATTTTTGGACTTTTCTAATTGCACTTGGTGTTGTTTTATTGTTTGTCAATGTAGGTCTATATCCTCCAAAAAAACACTTTAATACATGATTGAGTTCCATTACCAATCTTTATATCAGTCTTAGGACTGATTTTTTCATTTTAGTAAACTAAAATTAATTAACGAATGTTTATTTTTAAAAATAATAAACAATTGTTAAAATTTTGAGTTATAATATTTAAAAACAGGAGGGGATGCCATGCTCGAGAGAGGATATGACCTATTGGACCAATACTATGACAAAATGGTTAGCATTCGGAGATATTTGCATCAACATCCAGAATTATCGTTTAAAGAATTTGAAACCGCCAAATATATTGCCAATTTTTACAACGAATTAGGAGTGAATGTTCGCACAAATGTCGGTGGCAATGGTGTCGTTGCACGAATTAAAGGGGGTAAGCCCGGGAAAACAGTCGCATTACGGGCGGATTTCGATGCCTTACCCATTCAAGATGAAAAAGATGTTCCTTATAAATCCACCGTTCCAGGTGTTATGCATGCTTGTGGCCATGACGGTCATACAGCCACATTACTTATACTTGCAAAGGTCATTCATGAATTAAAAGAGGAACTTGCTGGAACTTATATATTCATCCATCAACATGCAGAAGAATACGCTCCAGGTGGGGCCATTTCCATGATTGAGGATGGATGTTTAGATACTGTGGACGTTATATTCGGTACCCACCTTTGGTCTACAGAGCCCGTCGGCCATATTTTATATAGCCCAGGTCCTGTAATGGCTGCTGCCGACCGATTTACTATTACGATTAATGGAAAAGGCGGTCATGGTGGATATCCACATTTCACAAAAGACGCGATTGTAACAGCCAGTCAACTTGTTGTAAATTTACAACAAGTTGTCGCACGACGCGTAGATCCAATAAAAGAAGCCGTTGTCTCAATAGGAAAATTTGTAGCAGATAATGCCTTTAACGTGATTGCCGATAAAGCTGAGTTAGTTGGTACAGTTCGAACTTTTGATGAAGATATAAGGAACCACATCGAAAAAGAAATTGAACGTATTGTAAAAGGCACATGTTTAGCAAATGATTGTGATTATGTATTTCAATATTTCCGCGGCTATCCACCGGTTATAAACCATAAATCAGAAACTGAATTTCTAGCTAATTGCGCAAAGGCAATTCCAAATGTCCAGGAAGTACGCGAAACTGAACCGCGAATGGGTGGCGAGGACTTCGCCTATTATTTACAACATGTAAAAGGTACCTTTTTCTTTACTGGGGCCATGCCAGAAAATGAAAATGCGAGATTTCCTCATCATCACCCGAAATTTGATATTAATGAAAAAGCAATGTTAATTGCAGGCAAAACTTTATATACAGCCGCTATTCAGTATCAAAATAAACATGTTGAGGCTGTCCAGATAGTCTGATTTTGGGATCATTGATAAGTACGTTGGCGGACGCGCATCCAGTGGCATGGATTTAACCACACCTCAAGCGCATTAGCGGGGATTTTCAGCTCTTCTGCCTAACGCTTACGCTCTCGACACAAAAACTTTCGCTGTTCCCGCTGGACTTGCCGCCAACTCTCCTTCCAAAAATCCGCTTTGTATGACTTATTGGACAGCCCGTTTAATAAGCTTTTATATTTTTTAACTGATTAAAGTATCGCATTCGATAAGCATATATTGCTGTTTCACCTAACCGGTCTAGCAGTTTATAATTCGCATAAGCACCAACTGCCGCGCCAATTCCTGGTACTAACTGCAACATCTTCACGATATCGATATAATCTCTATATTCTTGTTGGAATCTTTTCCAATCTAAATCTGTTAACCGCTTTTTTTCTGTGTCCCAGTTTTCAATAATATTTAACGTCTCAATCCGTTTTTCATCGCTTGAAAAAGCTAATTGAAACACCATTAATAAGAAAATCCGTTCTTCTAAATTTTTCAAATCATATTGATAAATCCGAGCAACATCATATAAAAATTTTAACTTAATTGACAAAAGGAGTGGGAAATCGGCTAGACCTAGTAGCAGTCCGCCAGCACCCGTTCCAGCGCCTTCTATTGTTGCTGTTTTTCGATATTTATCTAATTGTTCTTTTATTTTTTCTTCCTTTTCCTCTAATGTAAACATTTCCGGAAATGTTTTTTTAAAAACGAGGTTAGAGCCGGATAAAACTGATTGGACCATTCCTTTAACGGCTTCAGAAAATACTTGATGTACCTTTTCTGGTATCATCGCATTCAATTTGTTTTGAACATTTTTTGACATTCGGCCAAACTTGTTTCCTCTTTTGCGTATTTTTCTTTGCCAATCTAACAGTTCATCATAGGCCTTTTCTTCATATTTCAATCCAATCACCTCGCATAGGTGTGCTAATTTTATCTATATTGCTCCTCCCATTTATGAATACGGCTCTGGCAGAATATATAAACGAAACAATATAAAAATGCCGTTAGCAGGGCAAACAAACCGAAACCTCTCACCCAATCCATTGATGTCATGAATAAAACGGTAAAAAGAATATTTTGGACCCATAAAAGATTTACGAGGATTTTCATAAAAGCTTTTTTTCTTTCCACTTTTGCAACTGGATAAAGATCTGTCCAAATTATCGCTTCATGATGTTTCCATAAACTTAACAACTGGAAGCCGGTTAAATAAAGGAAAAGTACTGCAACCGCATATCCAATATACGATCCTGCTACACCCCAAACGACAAAACTACCGATTATCGTTAGTCTCATAAATAAACCAAAATAATCCCCACTTCGGAAAAAGGTTCTTGAATATAAATATGTATACGTTTGATAATGTGTAACTGATTGTCTACCTAAAAATGGATCAAGCCACTTTCTCCGTTTTACTCGATTTCGTAAATGCGGTACATCAGTAAATAAGTTGGCAAGCTGATAAAAGAAAGCCATTCTTTTTTCTTCATTTTCAATTAGTCTTTCCCAAGGCAATCCATTATTTTTAGCTCTTACTTGATAATATGAACCATAAATAATCAAAATCACGAAACACAACCCAAAAAGCAAATAACTTTCTTTTATAAATAGAAAAACGATGACCCCGTTTAATAAAAAGCGAATGAAAGTATCCCATATAATGGTTTGCCGATCTGCATCAAACTCACAATTCCAACGAATCCACAAGTTAATTCCTCTCATTACAAGGGCTACAACAGCAAATAAGAGAAACTCGCGACCAGTTCCTGTCGTATTAACATAAATCGGTGCTGCAACAAGTAACACCATAAACACCCAGTACGCTTTCCATATATAAGTTAATAAAAATGAACGTCGTAAATATGCTTGTAATTTTGTTTCGATCGGTAGTAAAAAAACTTTATCAGGCTCTTTAAAAAAAGTTATGACTGTACCAGACGTTAAAAGCACCCCGAAGGCTACTCCGAAAATTAGTGCCGTTGGAAAGGACGAATCTAATGCTTCCACCCAATCTTGATAATAGAAGGCTGCTGCACCGAATGCAAAAATAAGCACTAAGACAAAATGATCATTAAACATATAACGACCATAACGCAATATTTCCTTCAATCGTTCATTCGATCTTTGTTTCCATAATTTTACACTATTCATCTGACGTGTCTTCCTTTGTTAATTGAATATAAATTTCATCGAGACTCGCATTATTGAAATGAAATTGGGAACGAAGCTCGTCCATTGAACCTTGTGCCTTAATTTCTCCATTATGTAAAATCACAAACCGATCACAATACTTTTCTGCCGTTGCGAGTATATGAGTGGACATCAATATACCTGCACCTTTCTTTTGTTCTTGTTTCATCAGATCGAGTAGGCTTTGGATCGCCAGCGGGTCAAGACCAACAAACGGTTCGTCAATAATAAATAAATCTGGTTGAACTAAAAATGCTGACATTATCATAACCTTTTGTTTCATCCCTTTAGAAAAATGGGAAGGAAACCATTTTAAACGTTTTTGCATCCGAAATTCCTTTAATAATTTGTCGAGACGTTCTTTATATTGTTTCTCACTTAATCCATAAGCCATTGCTGTCAAATGTAAATGTTCTTCCAATGTTAATTCATCATAAAGAACCGGTGTTTCTGGAATAAATGAAAATTGTTTCCGATATGTGTTTCGATCTTCATGAATCGTCTTTCCATTTATACGAATTTCCCCTTTCTTTGGTTCCATTAATCCAATAATATGTTTAATCGTCGTACTTTTTCCTGCACCATTTAACCCAATAAGTGCAACGATTTCTCCTTTTTCTACTGAAAAACGAATATTTTTTAAAACATTTTTCTTCGTATATCCCCCAGTAAGATTTTCGACTTCCAATAATGGCATAGGTACTCTCCTTTTCTTGAAAATATAGGTGTAGACACGTCGCCTCGCTATTTGGTCATTCGAACATACAATGCTTTTAATATGCTTTGATTAACATATAGTTTAACAAAAAAGGGGGTGAGAAGGAATTTAAAAAACACGAAAAAATTATGTATGATTTTTTTAAATCCGGTTAATATAATTAGCGAAGGGAAATCACCAAACAGTCAAATGGGGTGATTGCGAAAGATGCTTTACTTGTTTTATAAGTAATGCATTCAATAAAACACTTCCAGTCAAATGGGGTGTTTATCGGAGGTCATCAACCGGAAGTTCATAATCATTTATGACGAAACGGGGATGATGAGCTTGAATGCTTTAGTTGACTTAGAAAACCTGTAAGTCGAGTAGCAATGCAACCCGGACAGAAAATTTCCCTTCATACGGGCAAGGCACATGTTTGCGAAAGCATACGTATGCCTTGCCTTCTTTTATTGTACGATCAGCAAAGTTTTACTCTCATAACTTATCGATAATTAGCTTATTCGAAGATTGTTCCAGTCGATTTTGTTTTATCCGAGGCAACTATTATTGAAGCCATTTTGAACACCATTTAAAGCGCTTTTGTCCTCTAGAAGCTTTGTCAAAGACATTTCAAGTCTCATTCCACTCCCCTTTTTGTCTTCCAGATACTTGATCGAAAACAAAAAAATACTTCACTCCCTATTGTCCACAAAAGTTCGCCAATTCCCCCTTTTTGTCTATGATACACTTGATTGAAACCCACTCATGCTTTCTCGCAGATCCATCGGATGAAAAGTAAAGACCCAAAAGGAATAATAAAGCGCTACACATATCCTGTTTTACCTAAATGACAACATCCTTTTCCATCTTTGTCCAATTTATGTTAAAATATGTAGAAACATAACACGTTCACGGAAAGGATGGGGAATATGAGC
>CADBNU010000201.1 GCA_902796085.1 Heyndrickxia coagulans | reverse complement strand
CTAAAGGATGCTCCTTTGATTTAAATTTTTAATAACTTTTCAAGTTTTTCATGATTTAACAGATTTCCTACTAGAAATGGTCCAAATTCTCCGTAGCGAGCACTTACTTCGTCAAAGCGCATTTCATAAACTAACTTTTTAAATTGTAACACATCATCTGCAAATAATGTTACACCCCATTCCCAGTCATCAAAGCCAACAGAACCGGTAATGATTTGTTTTACTTTGCCGGCATATTTACGCCCCGTTTTACCATGTTGTTTCATAAACTCTTTTCGTTCTTCCATTGTGAGCATATACCAGTTATCATTTCCTTCACGGCGTTTGTTCATTGGATAGAAACATACATGGTTTGACTTAGGAAGAATTGGATAAAGTCGTTCGCGCACGCGTGGATTTTCATAAGGATTTTCAGACTGACCTAAATAATTACTCAATTCCACTACAGAAACAAAAGAATATGTAGGGATTAAGAAATCTGCTAATTTTGTTTTAGCTAATTCAGTTTCAATTTCATTGAGTTCTTCCATCGTCGGACGTAAAATCATCAACATTAAATCTGCTTTTTGTCCAACGATCGAATAAAAAGCATGGCTCCCTTTTTCTTCAGCTTCTACAGAAGCATATTGATCTAAAATAGCTTGAAACTCTTCAATTGCTGCTTTCCGCTCTTCTTCACTTAACATTTTCCAGCTAGACCATTCAATGGAGCGAAAATCATGTAAACAATACCAACCATCTAAAGTTTGAGCTGCTTCACTCATTATATGTACACTCCTTAATCACTCTTTTTCTTTAATATAGCATACCCCATTCTTGAATGCTCTTGAAATGGTCGTGACAATTTTGTGAATGGAAAAAACTGGATTTATTTGAAGACTTAAGGGGGGGAATCAATCGATTCATAATTTACCATTTAAATGAAATAATAAATTAGGATAAAGTAATTTCTTAACGAAAAAACAGAAGATAATATTTTAACAAAATTGGCCCATACGCTTGAAATTTTTTTCACAAATAGTATTCTAAAACTGTAGGAAAAAAGGAGGAACTTATACATGGATTTATTCTCAGTTTTAAAACAAAAAGTTGCAGGAAAAGGCGTAACTATTGTTTTTCCAGAAAGTTATGATGAACGTGTATTAAAAGCTGCTGTTCGCCTTCACCAAGAAGATTTAGTTAAACCTATTTTAATTGGCTCGCAAGCGAAAGTAGAGGAAAGAGCAGCGGAACTTGGTGTTTCTGTAGAGGATATTGAAGTTTTAGATCCAAATACATATTCAGAATTTGATGTGCTTGTGGAAAAATTCGTTGAACGTCGGAAAGGTAAAGCAACAGAAGAACAAGCACGTGAAATATTAAAAGACGAAAACTATTTTGGAACTATGTTAGTTTATACAGGTAAAGCGGATGGATTAGTAAGTGGTGCAGCCCATTCCACTGCTGATACAGTACGTCCTGCATTACAGATTATTAAAACAAAACCTGGTGTAAAACGTACTTCAGGTGCGTTCATCATGGTTCGTGACGATGAAAAATATGTGTTTGCTGATTGCGCGATTAATATCACTTTAGACGCTCAAGGTTTAGGTGAAGTGGCTGTTGAAAGTGCAAAAACAGCGAAAATGTTTGATATTGAACCACGTGTTGCTATGTTGAGCTTCTCTACAAAAGGATCAGCAAAATCAGAAGAAACAGAAAAAGTGATGAACGCTGTAACTGTAGCGAAAGAATTGGATCCTGAATTAGTTGTGGATGGAGAATTCCAATTTGATGCCGCGTTCGTTCCATCTGTTGCTGCGAAAAAAGCACCAGATTCTGTCATCAAAGGTGATGCGAATGTATTCGTATTTCCAAGCCTTGAAGCAGGTAACATTGGTTACAAAATTGCACAACGGTTAGGTGGTTTTGAAGCAGTTGGTCCAATCTTACAAGGGTTAAATGCACCAGTAAACGACTTATCCCGTGGTTGTAATGAGGAAGATGTTTACAAACTTTCATTAATTACAGCTGCACAAAGCTTAATGGACTAAGAATTGATCAAACTTTAATTAAAAAGTTGGCTTGATTAGACAATGAGTTTAATTAAGTCAACTTTTTTATGTGTTATAATAAAAAAGGCCTTTTGAGTTGTGGGATTTCGCACGTTTTGTGTTATTTTCGCACGAAAAGAAATAGATTTCGCACATAAAATTCCATTTTCGCACGAAAAAAATTAATTTCGCACAAAAATTTCATTTTCCGCACATAAATTACGAGATTTCGCACAAAATCACACTACAAAGACGAAGTTGTACCTATTTTTTAAAAAAATTAGTTAAAAATTCGTTGAAATACATCATAAACATAAGATTTTTACAAAAAAAGGAGAAAATCATGCAAGACATTCTCAATTTACTCGAACAAGATGAATGGCGAATTATCGATCAATCGAGCTTAGGTCCAATGTTTCACCCATTACAATCCTTTGGAATTGATGACACATTATGTGAAGTGGTAGGGACTGGGAAATCACCGGCTGTAGCCCGCTCATGGGTACACCATAATTCTGTAATCCTCGGTATTCAAGATGTCCGCCTTCCTCATTTAAAAGAAGGGTTACAATATTTAGAATCAGAAGGTATACGATATATCGTGCGCACATCAGGCGGACTTGCTGTTTATTTAGATGAAGGAGTGCTTAACTTAACACTCGTATTTCCAGAAAAGGAAAAAGGAATCGACATTGATAGCGGTTATGAAGCGATGTACAAGCTTGTACAAGATATGTTCGCTGATTTAACCGATCAAATTAAAGCTGGCGAAATTGTTGGCTCATATTGTCCAGGAAGTTATGACCTGAGCATTAATGGGAAAAAATTTGCAGGTATCTCTCAACGGCGTGTAAAAAAAGGAGTAGCTGTTCAAATCTATCTTTGTGTAACTGGAAGTGGAAGTAGGCGAGCTGAAATTATTCGGAAGTTTTACGAACAATCTATTCAACAAGAAAAAACGAAATTCACCTATCCCGATGTCAAACCAGAAGTCATGGCTTCATTGAACGAACTACTCGGCACAAACTTAACAATAAATGAATGTATGCTTCGTTTTTTACAAGTTTTGCAGAAAGTAAGTAAAGGGAAATTTTATAGTAGTGAGCTTCAAGGAGAGGAAATTCAGCTTTATGATCATTACTACAACCGGGTCATTGAACGAAATGAAAAATGGCTCCCCTAAGTAAAAAATTTATCACAAGACAAAAGAGGCTATCCAAAAAGTCTGATTTTGATAGGTACGTTGGCGGACGCTCATCTTGCAAACGCCTTTGCGGAAGCTTCGAATCGTGTGTTGTTCCCGCTGGAGGCGCAGCCAACTCTTCCTTCAAAAGTCCGCTTTTATGACTTATTGGACGACCTCTTTTTTCTGAACTGTTGTTGCCAATCTTTATGCTGGGCAGAACGGTCATTACTTTGTTACTAGCGAAACGGATTTACTCTGCTACTTTCTCTAAATTCCCATTACGATCCATTTTAAATGTCGTGGATGGCTTCTCCTCTTCATCAAATAACACAAGCTTTCTTGCACGGTTCATAATTTTTACTAGAGTTTCATAATCTTCTTGCATGGTAGAGGCATTTTCTTCCAACTCTTTTATTTTGTTCTCTAGTTCCTCATTTTGCTTACGAAGTTCGGCAATTTCCTTTTTCAATCTTTCATTCTCGCTTTTAAAAGCACTTGCTTGTAGATTGGAATGATTTAAGTTTTGCAAGAATTGAATAACTTGATCTAACGTAATTCCTTGATTGGTAGAACTGGATTTGCTTTTTTCCGCTTCCGAACTAGCTTTCTCACCAGATGCACTAGATAATTCAGTAGCAAGCAATTCCTCACCCAATTCTAATTCTTCTGGAGATGGCATAGGTGGTTGATATAACAGTTTTTTCTTTCCGCCATGATCTTTTCCTAACAATCTTTGTCTTTGTTTTCTTTGCTTTTTAGCAAGTTGCAACGCCTTTTCATATTTATGGCGGACAACTGCATTCCAGCGAAATCCACATGCAGCACTTGTTCGATTTAATTTGTCACCAACTTCTTCAAAAGCATTTAATTGTGTGCTTCCTTCCCTAACATGTCGTAAAACGGTTTCAGCTAGTAATAAATCATTTTCTTCTGTCCATGCATCTTGACGTACCTTCATATTCTCAACTCCCATTATTGTAAATTTTCGTTAATTACCTAGGTTTACTATTAATATGGACAGATTTTTTCCCATTTATACAATGAAAGATAAAAGGATAATAGTTTTTTTGAAAAAATTTCCGACAATAAATATATTGAATCGACTAATTTTCACATGGATCTTCATGATCCTGCATACTTGCCAACTTGATATAATGATTTATTCGTTGTAAAATACCTATTAGCATTTATAAAACAGATTACGGTTTTGGCTTTAAAGAAACTGACGAAAACATATTATTATATTTCCTGTTAGATTGAAGCATTTTGATTAACGTTAATCACAACATAATTTTTTATGATAAAGAAATATGAAAGGACTTGAAAAAACATGGCAAACGAGTTTCGGGTTTGTGATGAGTGTGATGCTGTTAATTTAAAAACATTAATTCCTAAATTAAAGGAACTAGACCCGAATGCAGAAATTAAAATCGGTTGTCAGTCGTTATGTGGACCAGGTTTAAAGAAAACCTTTGTCGTTGTAAACAACCGTCCGAAATTTGCAAAAACAGAAGAAGATCTAATAGAAAAAGTGAAACCAAAACTAAAATAATGAAACAACAGCGCGTGTTAGGATTAACCTACACTTTATGTAACACCTCATTTTCCAAAAAATAAAATAGAGGTGTTATTTATTTGATGTAGAAGTAATAATGAAGAAGACCTGACAGTCAGGAAGAGGGTATAACATGAGTTATGCGACGGAAAAATTAAGAGAAGAAAAAGTGTTTAAAGACCCTGTTCATCGCTATGTCCATGTCCGCGATCGCGTCATTTGGGATCTTATCGGTACAAAAGAGTTTCAAAGATTAAGGAGAATTAAACAACTCGGAACTACATACTTGACCTTCCATGGTGCAGAGCATAGTCGTTTTGCTCATTCGTTAGGTGTTTATGAGATTGTTCACCGCATTGTTGATGATGTTTTTAAAGGGCGGCAAGGTTGGGATGAGTCAGACCGTTTACTTTCCCTTTGTGCAGCACTGCTTCATGATTTAGGTCATGGTCCATTTTCCCATGCGTTTGAAAAAGTATTTCAGCTCGACCATGAACATTTTACACAGGCCATTATTTTAGGTGATACGGAAGTAAATAAAGTCTTATCTGCAGTAGATAAAGATTTTCCAAAAAAAGTTGCCGAAGTCATCGCAAAAACATCGGATAAGAAGCTTGTTGTTAGCCTTATCTCAAGTCAAATTGATGCAGATAGAATGGATTATTTGCTACGTGATGCTTATTATACGGGAGTAAGTTACGGTCATTTTGATATTGAACGGATTATGCGTGTGATGCGACCGACAGAAGATCAAGTTGTTTTTAAAAAGAGTGGCATGCATGCTGTGGAAGATTATATTATGAGTCGTTACCAAATGTATTGGCAAGTATATTTCCACCCGGTATCTCGTTCTGCGGAAGTAATACTACAAAAAATTCTCCAACGGGTAAAAGTATTATATGAAAACTCATATGAATTTAAACATGAACCAATCCACTTTCTCAGTTTCTTCCAAGGACAACCAACACTTGAAGACTATTTAAAACTCGATGAAGCCATTGTTCTTTATTACTTCCAAGTTTGGCAAGAAGAAGACGATCAGATTTTAAAAGATTTAAGTAGACGTTTCTTAAATCGCCACTTATTTAAATACATCGAATTTGATCCAGCCAAAGAATATAAAATGTTTATGGAACTTGTTCCGCTATTTAAAATGGCCGGCATTGACCCCGATTATTATTTAGTATTAGACTCTTCTTCAGATCTTCCTTACGATTTTTATCGCCCAGGTGAAGAAGGAGAACGACTTCCAATCCAATTGATCATGCCAAACGGCGATTTCCGAGAATTGTCCCGGGAGTCAGAAATTGTAGAGGCCATTAGTGGAAAACGAAGAACTGACCACAAATTATATTATCCGGCAGACTTATTACGTGATGAATCAACAAATCAACCTACAAAAAGACAAATAAAACAACTGCTCGGTGTAGCTGATAAATACTAATCGGTTTTTATGCAATTTGTCGAATTTCGTTGAATGATGTTGATTAAAAAGTATTTTAAAAGGATATATAGTTGTTAGATGAATGATAAGAAGGTGCAGTAATTTGAGTAGGAGATGAAACGAATGCTTTTGGAACATGCGAAAATTCTGTATGCAATCCGGTCTGCGAAGGAAATCGTTGGTCGAAAAAAATTGCAAAAAATGATATATATTGCGAAACGACTTTCTTTTCCTTATCAAGAGAGATTCGGTTTTCATTTTTACGGGCCATACTCCGAAGAATTAACGTTACAAGTAGAGGAGTTAGTCAATTTAGGTTTTTTGGAAGAAGTTAAGGAAAAAAAGGGCGGCTATTTTCAATATCGTTACAAGTTGACGGATAACGGTGAGGAATTTCTTCAGATGAACGCCATTAATGTTGATAAAAAACTAGAAGCATGTTTATGTGACATGAATGAGCAAAGTTCCCGCTTCCTTGAACTAGTGTCAACTATTCTTTATTTTGATAATCTATCAAAACAAGACATTTATGAAAAGATTGCTAAAGTGAAAAGTAAGCAAAACTATACAAAAGATGAGATTGAAGAAGCTTTTGATTATATTGCATCATTAAAAGAAAAAGCTGGCTCATAAATCAAGTCTACGAAAAAAGCATCTTGGAGAACATATTCCAAAATGCTTTTTCTTTTTATTTTGTATTTCGTCAAAAAAATATTATTTATCACTCGCACGTACGCCGCCAACTGCATAATGATTCTTTTTCATTTCTTCAATAACAATGGTGACCGCTTCGACAGGTGCGCCTGTTGTTTCAGATACAGCAGCTGTAACTTTTTCAACTAAAGCTTTCTTCTGCTCATCACTACGTCCTTCTAACATTTTAACTGTCACTAATGGCATGTAAATCTCTCCTTCTCTAAGAAAATTAAAACCCTTACATTTCAGTGAGTATATGATTTAGTAAAAATTCACAAATCTGGTATCTATTAAAAAACCGCTATTTGCAGTGAGAATTTTTACTTGATATTATTATAACGATTTTCCTTTTTATCGGATAGAATATTTTTAGAAAAACATAATACGAATTTTGGAGGATGTACTCACAGTGATAAGGTGGTAAAATATAGGGAAAATAAATCTATAAGGAGATAAAGTATGGAATTTTTTAATTCATTTTTAGCCTTTGATATTCAGATTTTGCCATATATTATCATCTCGTTAATGATCGCTTTTACCGTTCACGAATTTGCTCATGCCTATGTCGCATACAAATTTGGTGATCCGACGGCAAAAAGACAGGGGAGACTGACATTAAATCCTTCTGTTCATCTTGACCCGCTAGGAACGATTTTTTTACTTTTATTCGGATTTGGTTGGGCACGACCTGTACCCGTTAACCGTTTCAATTTTAAAAATCCACGGTTAGCAGGAATACTGACATCAGTAGCTGGTCCATTAAGTAATTTACTAATGGCATTTATCGGTGGTTTCATTTTACTTGTCATTGCTGGTCTTGGTGACGGTCCAATACTAAACTTTATATTTAGTTTGTGTTTTTGGTTCATTTATTTAAATGTACTATTATTTGTATTTAATTTAATTCCGATTCCTCCATTAGATGGTTATCGAATCGTTTCTGACTTATTACCAAATGAAACGCGGGCAAAACTGAGTCAATATGAAATCTACGGCGTTCTTATCTTTTTAGTTTTAGTGCTTGTTAAACCACTATATAATGTTACAATCGGTCCGATTTTAGGTCTTGTTCCACGGCTGACAGAATGGATCATCCTCTTCTATGGCGGACTCTTTTAATCATTTACTTAATTGTAATATGATATATATAGAATACATATAGAGTTCTTTTGCTGAGGCGATCTTTTTTAGAAACGGTTTAAGAGAAAATACAAATAAAGAGGTGTAAAAATTGGAAGAAAAGAAGAAAACGGTTCATTTCAATATTATTAAAAATGACCCGTTAGATGGTCATAAAGGATATAATGCTGGCGTTCTTAATTTGGAAAATGTGACACCGGTTTTTATTGATGTTGCTGAACAAGAAGCTTTTATTGATATTGGGGCGATGCATGCAAAAAGTAAAGTTGAAAAAGGCTTGAAATTTGTACCGAATATTGAGGAATTGCCGAATCCGAAATGGTATTGGCTCGTTTGGGTAACGGTGGAACGGAATGAAAACGGTCCGTTTTATTACGGAGTAACTGCTTGTGATTTAGCAACGGATCGTGAGGCTAGACGTGGTTACAAGATTTTCCCTGACCACGTAAATAAAATGGATAAATCATTGAAAGGACATTTTATCGTAGACCATATGGACGAACCTTCGAAAAAAACTCTAGCAAAATTCTTACAAAATCAAGAAGGTGGCTTATGGAAAAATTCAAGTGCTGAACTGAAAAAACAGTTAGGTGTGGAATAAGTAAAAGCTCCTTGGTGTAATGCCAAGGAGCTTTTTTAAAAATTTATCTTGTATCAATTTAATTCAACCAATCAAACCAACGTTTATACCAAGGTGTATCATCTGTCTCTATTTCCTTTCGATTTGGTTCCTTGTCTAAGTCAAGTTCATCTGGTCTTTTCCCATCACAATATTCAGTGGGTTCTGTCCCTTTAACATAATAAGTGAATCGTCGGTTAAGACATTTATCTGAAGCGAGTAGCCCAGTCTCAGGGTCAATATAAACCCCGATTACCCCTGAAGATGGTTTAAAGGATCGAACTGGGGTTCCATCAAGTGACTTTTCCATAAAATCCGCCCAAATATTTTTGGCATACTGCCTTTCATCGGTTCGACTCATTTTTTTCCCTTTATCGTAGCCAACCCATACAGCAGTAACAAGATTTGGCGTGAAACCAATCATCCAGCTATCATAATCTGTTGTACCAGATTTTCCTGCATATATTTGTGTTAATTTTGTACGGATGTTGTGCCCTGTCACGGTTGTATAGTCATTTAACCGATCATCAAAAACTCCCGTCATTAAATGGGTTGTCACAAAAGCAACATCTTTATCCAATACTTGAGTACGTTCTTTTTTATGTTCATATACAATATTACCGTTGCGGTCTGTAATTTTCGTTATAAAGACCGGTTCAATGTTTTTTCCACCATTGGCCAGTAAACTATAAGCATTTGCCATTTCAATTAAACGAACGTTTGATGTACCTAAAGCAGCGGAAGGAATTTCCGCAGTTGGTGATTTAATACCAAATCGCTTTGTTGTTTCTGCCAGTGTATCCATACCTAAATATAAATGAGTTTTTACTGCATATACATTGTCTGATAAGGCAAGTGCTTGAATGAGTGTAATATCATCTTCCGCATATTTATGATTAAAATTATGAGGTGTATAAGGTTTTCGACCATCATTAAACGTAAAGGTCGTTTCTTCACTCCGAAATGTCGATGAAGGTGTAAATCCTTTCTCAAGGGCTGCATAATAAAGAATCGGCTTAATGGTTGAACCGGGTTGTCTTTTAGATTGAATTGCTCGGTTAAAGCTCGATGCATTGTAATCCCGTCCCCCAATTAGTGCTTTGACAAATCCAGTTTTTGGATCCATTGCGACTAAAGCTCCTTGTAATTGGGAGTTTTTTGGGAATGTTTTTTCAAATTGTTCCTCCGCGATTTTTTGCATTTTTGGATCTAATGTTGTATGAATCTGTAACCCACCAAGATTAATGGTTTGTTCGTCTAAACCAATTTCTTTTAATTTTGATTTGACAACATCTTGAAAATAAGGAGCTATTTTAGGGATTGTCGCGGCTTCTTGTGCTGCAAATTCAATTGGTTGGGTAGCTGCAATTGACGCTTCCTTTTTTGTTATTCGTCCTTGTTTCGCCATCTCATGTAAAATAAGCTCTTGTCTGTTTTTTGCATTTTCATAGGCAACAAGTGGTGAGAAATAACTTGGTCCCTTTGGCACACCTGCAAGCAATGCAGCCTCACTTAAATTTAAATCTTTTGCCTTTTTATTAAAGTAAAATTGACTTGCAGCTTCAATTCCATAAACACCATGGCCGTAATAAATCGTATTTAAATATCCTTCTAAAATGTCATCCTTGGAAAAATTCGTTTCTAACCGGATTGTATAAAATGCCTCTTTTAGCTTTCGTGACCATGTTTTTTCATGATTTAAAAACAAATTACGAGCATACTGTTGCGAAATGGTGCTTGCCCCTTGTACTTTTGACAATGCTTTAATATCAGCTACAAGTGCTCCTAATATCCTTTTATAGTCAAAACCAAAGTGAGTATAAAAATGTTGATCCTCAATGGCGAGGGTTGCTTCGACTAAATGTGGAGAAATATCTTCTAATTCTACCCAGTAGCGTTTTTGACCATGATTTGTTTCACCGATCTTCGTTCCGTCTGCAGCGAAAAAGATGGTAGATTGTGGAACTTCTATAGGTGGGGGTCCAGCGATTTTTGCAAAGGTATACAAACCAACTAGACTTAAAAATAAGATAATGACGCATAGACTCGTGATCGTTAAGATAAATTTGACGATTTTGATCGTACGTCTAGAAAAAAGACTAGATGTCAGCTCCATTGATGCATTCCCCCTATGTGAAAATGAGTGTATTCTAAATTAAAACGGATTCGTAAGGGTTTACCATTCGAAGGATTTTCCTTATATTAGTTAGTATGGAAATAGGTGCCAATATTTAAACATAAAGAAGTGGGAAAGTTTTTAAAGGTTTAAAGGACCAAACAGAAAGTTTCAAGCGCATTGAAAACATGGTAAATACGAATATAGATACAATTTTTGACATTGAAATCCGACATTGAAATCGCTAAAATGGTATAGTTAATATAGTGTACAAGTAGAGGATGTGAGGAAGTGCCTTCCAATGGGACTCCGGTCAAAATTTCGACCACTATAAAAATTAACCGAGATGGGAAAAGAGAAAAATACGAACTAATCGTTTTTGGTCAATGGTTTAGGAAAGATCAAACAACGTATTTAATTTACGATGAATATTATGAAAAAAAAGGGAAGATACATACAGTTGTCAAATTTACTGAAGGTCAAATTCCTCAAGCCCAAATTATTCGTAAAGGCTCATTGAATATGATGATGTATTTTAAAGAAAAGGAGATAATGGGCGGTACATATAAAACTGAAGTAGGTCATTTTAAAATCAAAACAATCACAAAAAAATTAACGTTTCAACAGGATGATGAAGCGAAAACAGGAACCATTAAAATCAACTACGATTTTTATATGGAAGGGCTTGAGGTCGGCTCCTATCAACTTCAATTTAACTTTAAGGAGGATAAGGGTAAATGAACATTGCACAGGCTGTAGAGCAGACAATTAAAGACGAAATTAAACAAGCGGTTTTAAAGTCTGGTTTAGCTGAAGAAGCATTAATTCCAGAAATAATACTTGAAACCCCTAGAGAGAAAGCCCATGGAGATTACTCAACGAATATTGCAATGCAATTGGCTCGAGTTGCCAAAAAAGCGCCACGCCAAATTGCAGAAAGTGTTATTGAGCATTTTGCAAAGGAAAAAGTACATGTTGAAAAAATTGAAATTGCTGGTCCAGGCTTTATAAACTTTTTTATGGACAATAGCTATTTAACGGAATTAATACCAAATATATTGAAAGCCGGTGACGATTACGGTCGTACAAATTTTGGTCAAAATAAAAAAATCCAAGTAGAGTTTGTTTCAGCGAACCCGACAGGAGATTTACATTTAGGTCATGCCCGTGGAGCAGCGGTAGGAGATACATTATGTAATATATTAGATGCGGCTGGTTTTGATGTTACCCGTGAATATTATATAAACGATGCAGGAAATCAAATTAACAACCTAGCTTTATCGATTGAAGTCCGTTACTTTGAAGCCCTTGGACTAGAGAAAGAAATGCCAGAAGATGGTTATCGCGGGAAAGACATTATTGAAATTGGGAAACAATTAGCTGAAGAATATGGCGATAAATTTGTCCATGTTTCTGAAGAAGAACGATTTGAATTTTTCCGTCAATATGGTTTAAAGGCTGAATTGGACAAGTTGAAAAAGGACTTAGAGGATTTCCGAGTTACATTTGATGTCTGGTTCAGTGAGACTTCTCTTTATAAAGATGGGAAAGTCGAAGAAGCGTTAGACGTCTTACGTGAAAAAGGCCAAGTATTTGAAAAAGATGGTGCAATCTGGCTCAAAACAAGCGCCTATGGTGATGATAAAGACCGGGTATTACGGAAATCTGATGGTTCATATACGTACTTCATGCCTGATATTGCCTACCATAAAAATAAGTTTGAACGTGGTTTTGAGACGGTTATTAATATTTGGGGAGCGGACCACCATGGTTACATTCCACGAATGAAGGCAGCGATGGAAGCCCTTGGGTTTGATCCGAAAGCGTTAGAAGTAGAAATTATCCAAATGGTTCAGCTATATAAAGACGGCGAAAAAATGAAAATGAGTAAGCGGACTGGTAAAGCAGTTACAATGCGTGACCTTGTTGAAGAAGTTGGTTTAGATGCAACACGTTACTTCTTTGCTATGAGAAGCTCAGATACTCATTTAGACTTTGACTTAGACTTAGCTGTCTCACAATCTAACGAAAACCCAGTGTACTATGCACAATATGCCCATGCGCGAATTTGTAGCATTTTACGTCAAAGTGAAGAAGTGGGAATGAATATTGAGAAAATCGCAGGAGAGGATATGGATCTTGCTTTAATTGGTGAAGAAAAAGAATTCGATTTGCTGAAAAAATTAGGTGAGTTCCCACAAGTAATCGTAGAAGCAGCAGAAAAACGTGCACCACACCGGATTACGAATTATATCCACGACTTAGCATCTGCTTTCCATAGCTTCTATAATGCAGTGAAAGTCGTAGATACCAACAATGTAGAATTAACAAAAGCTCGATTAGGATTAGTGAAAGCTGTACAAATTACAATGAAAAATGCATTACGCTTAGTTGGTGTTAGTGCACCGGAAAGAATGTAAGTATAGACTGGTAATAGGACATCCTATTTTGGTATATAGAATTGAATTTACTCGTTGTCATTTGAATATGATTTAAGGTATCCCTTGCCCGCAGATCTTTGTTTGTAACAGGTTTCGGGCAAGGTTGCTAATGTAAGATTTCTGTACTGTAAACAATAATAAAGGTCATCTAGAAGGATCGTATTTTAATGAAATGAATTCAAATCGTGTGTAAGTTCCATTAACTTGTGATTGTTACAACAACGGTGATAATAATATTGCAACCCACTCCTTCAAAACTCCACTTAGGTTACGATGTTGTAACATATTTGCAGTTAGTTTTGTGGACTTTGATAAATCGATTTTGGCGATATCTAGCATTTCATTTACCATGTCAGGGTCCTTAAACAAACTATTTAACTCATGGTTAAAATAAAAGCTCCGGTTATCAAAATTCGCTGTACCAATCGAACAAATATGATCATCAATAATAAAGATTTTTGCATGATAAAATCCATTACGATACCGATATACAGAACAACAATTGAAGCGAATTAGCTTTCGTAAGAAGCGGTAGGAAGCCTCTTGAATAAACAAGTGATCACTCATTTCAGGTACAATTAATATGATTTCCACACCGCGCTTGATGGCATCTAATATGGCACCAAATGCCTTTTTACTCGGAATAAAATAAGGTGAACCAATAATAACACTCTTTTTTGCATACGAGATCATTTCACTTACTTTGTCTTCCCAACAATCTCCTTCAAAGGCAAAAAACTGATGCTGGACATTTCCTCTTGGTAAGTCAGGATAGTACAATTCTTTTTCTGTTAGCTCGATTCCCCGCCAAGTAGCTTCGGTCCAATCGGTCATGAATTGTTTTTGCAGATCCCATACCCCTTCACCTGTAAAGCGAACATGGCAATCGCGCCATGGGCTCAACCTTTCATGAAGATCCATATACTCATTGCCAACATTAAAACCGCCAAGGTATCCAATCTTACCATCGATAACTGTTATTTTTCGATGATTCCGATTTTGCAAATGAAAAAAGAAAAACGGGAAACTAGGCGTGTGACAGTATTCCATTTCCACACCTTTTAAACTCATTTTCTTCATGAGTTTTCTTGGAAACCGATGGCTGCCAATCCTATCAATTAAAATACGGACTTTAACTCCTTCGCTCGCTTTTTGTTCTAATAGCTTTAACAATGTCATACCAAATTCATCATTTCTAAATATATAAAAAAGCATGTGGATATGATGCTTAGCCTCTGTAATATCTGCCAACATTTTTTCAAACAATAAGGGACCGCTCGTAAAAATTGTAATATGACTATGGCGAACAGGAAAATCATGTTTTTTCACATGTTTTAAGTGGTAAAGTCGTCCGAAAACATAATCGATCAAAATCAATAACAACAATATAATGACCGTACCGAATAAATATAGCAAAGGAGGGCCTCCCTTCACCAGACTAGAAGAATAGTTTACCCAATGATCTTTTTCTTATGCAATTGGCTCCTCCTTAATAGTAAATAAAAATATTTAGTTTTGAAGGAATTTGGAGATAAATGTCGTATATATGTCGTATATATCATGTAAATGGGAATCTTTTAAAAATTAAGCAAATACATTGACTGAATGCTCATTCATTATATAATAGAAAGTAAGGTGAAAGGGGTACAGTTCAATCGGACAGTCTTTTTATTTGTATTAGCGCTTAATAAGAGGATTGGGAGAACACGAAAAAAGGGGGAGAACAAATGGAACAATCCTTGTTAGCTGTAAATTGGATTGCAACCATTGCTGTAGTTGCTTACGCAGCATATCTGTTTGCATACCTAATTAAAACAAGAGTTTCATATATTAAATTAGGGAAAAAGGAAGAATTTGACAACAATATTAAAGCGCGTTTAAAAAACATTGCAGTTTTTGTTTTCGGACAAAAAAAATTATTGAAAGATAAAAAAAGTGGCGCTATTCACGTAATGATGTTTTACGGGTTTATTCTTGTACAATTCGGAGCTATTGACTTTATCATTAAAGGATTAATTCCTGGAGCTCATTTACCATTCGGACCATTTTATCCAGGGTTTACATTTTTCCAAGAGCTTGTCACATTAATGATTTTAGTCTCTGTCATATGGGCATTTTATCGCCGTTATATTGAAAAGCTTGTTCGTTTAAAACGCGGTTTAAAAAATGGACTCGTGCTTATTTTTATCGGAACATTAATGTTAACGGTATTACTTGGCAACGGAATGACCATGATTTGGTTTGGTGAAGATTTAAGTTGGTCTGAACCGATTGCCTCTGTAATCGCTTTAGCGTTCGGTTGGATGAGTGAAGCAGCTAGCATTGTAGTATTTTATATTGCTTGGTGGATTCACTTACTTGTACTGTTAATTTTCTTAGTGTATATCCCGCAATCTAAGCATGCGCACTTAATTGCTGGACCAGCGAATGTATATTTACACAGACTTGATAAACCAGGTAAATTAAAGCCAATCGATTTTGAGGATGAAGATGCTGAATCTTTTGGTGTTGGTAAAATTAATGAATTTTCACAGCTATCACTAATTGATTTGTATGCGTGTGTTGAGTGTGGACGTTGTACAAATATGTGTCCTGCATCAGGTACTGGAAAAATGCTTTCACCGATGGATTTAATCGTCAAAATGCGCGATCATTTAACAAATTATGGTGCCGCTGTTACATCCCAGTCACCTTGGGTACCACAATTTATGTTCAATAATACAACAGGTAATCAATTGGCTATGCAAGCAAGCGGTCTAGGCGCACAGGAATCTGCAGCAACTTCGATCTATGATGTTAGCTTAATTGGTGATGTAATTACAGAAGAAGAAATCTGGGCTTGTACAACATGCCGAAACTGTGAGGACCAGTGTCCAGTTATGAACGAACATGTTGAAAAAATTATTGATTTGCGTCGTTACTTAGTTATGACAGAAGGGAAAATGAGACCCGATGCACAGCGGGCCCTACAAAATATTGAAAAACAAGGTAATCCTTGGGGCTTAAATAAAAAGGATCGCGAAAACTGGCGCGAACTTCGTGATGATGTGTATATTCCTACAGTTAAAGAATTGAAAAAAGAAGAGAAAGAATTTGAATATTTGCTCTGGGTTGGTTCAATGGGTTCCTATGATAATCGCAGCCAGAAAATTGCTCTATCTTTTGCAAAATTATTAAATGAAGCAGGGGTTTCCTTTGCCATTTTAGGAAATAAAGAACGAAACTCTGGCGATACAGCCCGTCGCTTAGGAAACGAATTTTTATTCCAAGAACTCGCTGAAAAGAACATAAAAGAGTTTGAGAAAAATGGCGTGGAGAAAATCGTAACCATTGACCCTCATGCTTACAATATTTTTAAAAATGAATATCCGGATTTTGGTTTTAAAGCTGAAGTTTACCACCATACAGAATTGTTATATAAACTCGTAAAAGAAGGTAAACTCGTACCGAAATATGAAGTGAACGAAACGGTTACCTTCCATGACTCTTGTTATTTAGGTAGATATAATGATGTATACGACCCACCGCGTGAAATTTTAAAATCTATCAAAGGAGTCAAGTTGGTTGAGATGGAGCGTAATCGCGAGGATGCCATGTGTTGTGGTGCCGGTGGCGGTCTCATGTGGATGGAAGAAGAAACAGGACATCGGATAAATGTTGCTCGTACAGAACAAGCACTAAAAACAAATGCTACAACGATAAGTTCGGGTTGTCCATATTGCTTAACAATGCTATCTGATGGTACGAAGGCCATTGAAGTAGAAGATTCCGTGAATACGTATGATGTCGCTGAAGTATTAGAAAAAGCTGTTTTCGGTGAAAAAATGGAAATTGCATCATAAAAATCTTTGAAAAAATATTGAAAATTTATAACAATCTGTTAATCTAATATTAGAGAGCTATGGGGGAAGATGATCCCCCAATTTTTCACCACGAACTCCGAGCGAGCGTTCAGTCAACAATCAAAAGGCATTATAGGGATTTCCACACTTCTACTTCTATGTTCTACTTACAAGCATTCCAGTCATCTAGTTTAAGCAGAATTAAAATCATATAAGAAATAATGTTTTTTAGATAGGTGAAATATTCCATCAAGAGCAATGATAACAAGTTTATTAAAAAATTTTCGCAAAATGTAAGCGATAACAATTTAAGGAGGATGGTTATGGGAAAGACGGTCATTTTAGAAGGGGCACGAACACCTTTTGGCAAACTAAATGGGGGATTAAGTTCTTTATCTGCTAGCCAATTAGGAGGAACTGCCATTACAGAGGCACTCAAGCGTGCGGATATAGGAGTAGACACGATTGATCATGTACTATTAGGTACGGTCTTACAAGGAGGGCAAGGACAATTACCATCAAGGCAAGCTGCGCGCAATGCTAATATTCCATGGGAAACAAAAACTGAAACAATTAATAAAGTTTGTGCATCCGGTATGCGCAGTGTTGCCTTAGCTGATTTACTCATTCGGGTAGGTGAAGCGAGCACAGTTGTTGCCGGTGGAATGGAATCGATGTCCAATGCTCCGTATGTTTTAAAAAAGGCAAGAACAGGTTATCGAATGGGGCATAGCGAGCTGGTTGATCTTATGATTTATGACGGATTAACGTGTAGCTTTACTGGAGCTCATATGGGGAATTACGGAAACGGTACAGCAGAAGAATTAGGTATTACTCGAGAGGAACAAGATGAATGGTCTTATCGTAGTCATCAAAGAGCACTTGCTGCTATCGAATCTGGGAAGCTCGGTGAAGAAATTGTTCCAGTTGAAATCCCACAACGTAAAGGAGAGCCTATGATAGTTTCGGTAGATGAAGCACCAAGAAAAGATACATCAATTGAAAAACTTGCAAAATTAAAACCAGCCTTTGATCCGAAAGGTACGATTACTGCTGGTAATGCCCCTGGTGTCAACGATGGTGCATGTGCGCTCGTATTAATGGATGAAGAAAAAGCAGAACAGGAAGGTAGAAAACCACTGGCCAAAATTTTGGCTAATGAATCGATCGCAGTAGAAGCAAAAGATTTTCCTAAAACACCGGGACTTGTTATCAATAAACTTTTAGAAAAAGTTGGTAAGACAGCTGACGACATTGACTTGTTTGAAATAAATGAGGCCTTTGCAGCAGTAGCTTTAGCTTCAATAAAAATTGCAAAACTTGATCCAGAGAAAGTCAATGTGAACGGTGGTGCTGTTGCACTTGGACATCCGATCGGCGCAAGCGGTGCAAGAATAATTTTAACACTTGCCTATGAATTAAAAAGAAGAGGCGGTGGGCTAGGTATCGCAGCTATTTGTTCAGGCGGTGGGCAAGGTGATGCGATTTTAATCGAAGTGCCAAAACAATAAATGTTCCTGTGATAGGCAAGACGTGGAATCAAATAGATTTTTCCAGCATAATGCCTTCTCTTTAGAAATACAACTTACCTTTCTCTACATTTACGAATTTCATAGTTTTTTTCTATAAATATTTAAATTTAATTACTTCATAAGGATTACTTCGTATTCGAGCAAACTCAAGGAGGTTTTTACACATGAATATAGAAAAAATTATGGTTGTCGGTGCAGGACAAATGGGATCAGGAATCGCACAAGTTTGTGCAACGAGCGGTTTTGAAGTTGTTTTATATGATATTCAAGAAGAGGCTGTAAGTAAAGGGCTTGCTAATATATACAATTTGCTTTCTCGTCAAGTTGGCAAAGGGAAATTGAGTGAAGGAGAACGAAAAGAAATCATTAATCGAATTCAACAGTCCACAAGTTTACAAGATGCTCGCGATTGCCAGTTTGTGATAGAAGCTGCAGTGGAAAACATAGATGTGAAAAAAGATATTTTTAAACAGCTTGATGAAATGACAAGACCAGAAACGATTCTAGCAACCAATACATCTTCTTTACCAATTACGGAAATTGCTGCTGTGACGAATCGTCCGGAAAAAGTCATTGGAATGCATTTTATGAATCCAGTACCTGTTATGAAACTAATTGAAGTCATTCGCGGTCTAGCGACGAGTGATGAAACGTATGAAATCGTCAATAAGTTAGGTGAAAAATTAAATAAAGTACCAATTGAAGTGAATGACTTTCCTGGTTTTATTGCCAACCGCATTCTTCTACCGATGATTAATGAAGCCATTTACGCTTTATATGAAGGGGTGGCAACGAAAGAAGCCATTGATGACATTATGAAACTAGGTATGAATCACCCGATGGGACCACTTCAATTAGCGGACTTTATCGGTTTAGATACATGTCTTTACATTATGGAAACCTTACATGAAGGTCTTGGAGATGATAAATATCGACCATGTCCGTTATTACGGAAATACGTTAATGCTGGCTGGTTAGGTAAAAAGACAGGTCGCGGTTTTTACGTATATCAATAGATAAAAAATCTTTCCTCTTTATGAAATTTTTTAGGAAACGTTAACAAAAGGATTGCTTCTGCAATCTTCTGAAAGAAAGGAGGTTATATATATGGAATCAATACTTTCTAACACTAAACAAGATAACTTAGCTTCGGAAGAGCAACAAATGCTTATGGCGATGGTACGTGATTTTGTGAATAACGAAGTTGTACCATTCGTTCCAAATATGGAGAAGGGTGAATTCCCACGTCATTTAATCAAGAAAATAGGAGAACTTGGCCTAATGGGGATTCCCATCCCAACTAAGTACGGTGGAGCAGGAATGGATTTTATGTCGTATATTTTAACGATTTATGAAATTTCTAAAGTCAGTCCTGCTCTAGGTGTCATTTTATCCGTGCATACTTCGGTAGGGACGAATCCCATCTTATTTTTTGGAACGGAGGAACAAAAGCAAAAATTTGTACCAAAACTTGCTACAGGTCAATATTTAGGTGCCTTTTGTTTAACAGAGCCAAGTGCTGGTTCTGATGCTTCCTCTCTCCAAACGAGAGCAACAAAGGATGGGAATGAATATATCATTAACGGAAGCAAGATTTTTATTACGAACGGTGGAGAGGCCGATGTTTACATTGTTTTTGCAAAAACGAATTCAAAAGCCGGAAGCAAGGGTGTCTCTGCATTTATCGTAGAAAAAGGTACACCTGGACTTGTAATCGGTAAGGATGAAAAGAAAATGGGATTGAAAGGATCACGCACCGTACAACTGACCTTTGATCATATGCGTGTACCAGCAACGAATCTTCTTGGTGAAGAAGGGGACGGCTATAAAATTGCTTTAGCCAATCTTGATGCTGGAAGAATTGGCATTGCTGCCCAAAGTTTAGGAATTGCAGAAGGTGCCTTTGAACAGGCATTAGCATATGCGAAAAATCGTGAACAGTTCGGTAAACCTATTATCGTTAATCAAGGTGTTGGCTTTAAATTAGCGGATATGGCAACGAGAATTGAAGCGGCTAAACGATTAGTTTACCATGCAGCGGGATTGAAAAATCAAGGGAAAAGTTGTGCCAAAGAATCTTCGATGGCAAAAATGTTTGCTTCGGACACGGCGATGTATGTGGCGACGGAAGCCATTCAAATTCATGGGGGTTACGGATATACAAAAGAATACGATGTTGAACGGTATTTCCGAGATGCTAAGGTAACTCAAATTTATGAAGGAACAAATGAAATTCAAAAAATCGTGATCGCAAGACATCTATAAACAATGATTGTATAGAACAATATTTGTAAGTTTGCACCAATCAAGGGGGAAAAGGATATGAATTTTAAACTAACAGAAGAACATGAAATGATTCGAAAAATGGTTCGTGATTTTGCCATAAATGAAGTTGGTCCGACTGCAGCAGAGCGGGATGAAGAAGAACGGTTTGATCGTGAAATTTTCGATAAAATGGGTGAACT
>CADBNU010000200.1 GCA_902796085.1 Heyndrickxia coagulans | reverse complement strand
ATGTTTTCCGGTACCAGCATTAGAAGAATTTCTGTTAACATTTCCGTTTCCTGCTTTGTAATGCTTTTCCCGTATTCGTTCGGTACGGGCCTTATGCCGATCCATTTCTTTACCAAGAATTCCGGCGCCGCCGGATATAATGCCGCCTAATGTATCAAAAAATCCCATGTGCTGTTACTCCTATGTAAAAATTCCCAATCTTTCTATATATTTGCTTTCATCAGTCATACTGCTCGGAAAAACTATCCCGGAGATACGCTCTCCGGGATAGAAAAGAACGTTCTCAAATTTTACAAACAAAATCCGGACAGCAGTAAAATGCCTTTCGTTCACCGGGTCGAACCGTGCACGGTTTCGTAACTGACGGATCAAACTCCCATATTCCAACTGCCGGTGACTTCGGACGAATGGCGCTGTTAGTCGGATCGTACCAATTTCTACAGAACGCGCATTTTTTTATGCTTTCGGATTTTACGTTGACCATCATCCAAGATGACATGGGTGTTTCACCAACTTTTTTCGTACTTAGTTAACCAGAAAAAATAAGTATTTCAAAACACATTTCTATATATTTTTACTTTGAACTTCTTTCTTGATTTTCCGATACATTTAGTACCCTTGCAATATTCTAAAAATATGAATTTTATTCTACTTCTCTCATATTTATCAATTCGTTTATCTTGTTTAATGCCGGCACTAATTTTTGTAAAAGGTTATTATTACTATTTTTTCTCGCATAGTTTTTTTCCATAGTTGTGCAAAAAGTTGCACCACTATAGAAATGAAAGTACATACGAAAAGAATCACCACTTGATTCAGTAACATCCATTAGATTCTTCCAATATATAGGTTCGGTCAACAATTCCTTCCGGTTCATAGGATCTAGTCTGCAATTTTCAACACAGAGATAATCTTGGCAAATTAAAATTTTTTGTAATGCACCAAATGACGGATAATTTTCAGGGTAATGAATATACAGTGCAACTATATTTTTTCTCTCTATTTTCACTCCAAATTTTTTAGTGAATTCTTCTATTACAAGATCCAATTTTTGTTTTGGTATTTTCCCCTTAGTATAAAAATATCCATCTGTATAATCAGCAACTTCATTTTTACACTCTTCTACAATCTTAACCATTTGCTCTACAAGATTGGATGGCTTCGGATGATCTTTTTCCCACTGAGCCATTTTGGCATTTAACTCTGCAATTTTCTGTTGTGCATCTTTAGTCGTTGTCAACGCAACAGTAAGCGCTTTTTCTTTTTCGTTCAATGCATGTACTAATTTTTCATTTTCTTCTTCCAGCTTTGCAATTACATTATCTTTTTCCTGCAAATCTGTGGTATTAACAACACCACCCTGCATATTTTCAACGTTGAAGTAATAGAGGCAACCAAAATCATCTAATTCCAGCGTTATGTTTTCTTTGCCTTTGCGGGATCTGCCTGTAAACCGCACCACTAGCTTTTCATCACAAGCCACTTTATAACAGGCATCGGCAAACGCAACAACAATTTCTTCACCACTTGCAAGTTGCTTTTTATTCCAAGTAAGCAACGGCAAAAGTTTTTCAATACTGATAATGCTCAACTTAGCAGCGTCTGCGCATTTAACATTCAAATACGATACTATCTTTTTATCGCCGCCACAATCAACAATTACGATGTCAAAATTGTCGTCAGCAAAACTGTCAATACTAAACGCATCGAAAAGGCATTCTAATAACTCATCGACATCAGTTGCATCATCACATTTAATATCGGGATTTCCCTTAATGCTGATGCCATCAGTTCTTCCATCGTTGTCAATTTCGCAAGCAAACAGCTTATTAATTGTTATAAAAATAATAATTTGAATGATCATTACCTACTTCTCCCTTTTTTCAATTTCAAACACACAATTACTTTTGCATTTAAAGTTCTTTTTCATATACCTAATGACTTGGATCAGTCAGTTCGGTTATTTAACTAGTTTTATATAAATAAGAATTTATTCAACAGTATCAACATTCTTCAATTTATTAAATAGCGGAATAAGAAATTTTTCAGTTATATTATCATCGCCCATTTTTTTTACAGCTACTCTACAAATACCTCCGTCATTAAACTTAAAGGTTATAACATCGTCACCGTATGCATACGTCAAGTCTAAGAAGGCATAGGCTAAATTTTTCCAATAAATAAGTTTTCCTTTTTTCTCATAATCGGTATCATAACAAAAATAATCTTCGGTAAATAACAAATTTGTAAATCTATATTCATCACCGTTATAAGCACCACTTTGTATACCATTACCAAAATTATGGATGTAATATATTGCAACAATGTTCTTTCTGTCTATATCAATGTCAAATTTTTGAGAATAAAGCTCAATTAAGCTGTCTATCTTCTTTGTAGGAATAGCTCCTTTAATAT
>CADBNU010000199.1 GCA_902796085.1 Heyndrickxia coagulans | reverse complement strand
GTAAAAATTGGTGCTTGTTTTAGAAATGTAAATAGAATATTACTAAAATGATATCGAAGTGATATAAATCTGTATAAAAAAGAAGGGGCTGTCTAAAAAGTCCTAAAAAATGAGGCAAGTGGAAAAAATTATTTGTTTTTCTCCACTTGCCTTTTTATTTTTTTGATTTTTATCTGAAAGTAGCTGGCGTATGCCTGCTACTTTCAGTATATTATGGGCTAATGCTACAATTCCAAACTCAACATGGACTTTATTGAGTCCCCGCAGTGAGAACCTGCGGAACGACCGATTGCCCTTGATGTGACCGAACACACTTTCTACCTCGATTTTCCGTCGAGCGTAGATTGCGGCATTCGTTTCACACGCAAGGGCTGTTTTGGCTCTGGCTTTCATTTCTTCATAGATTGTATTCCAATGTACTTGTCGATTCCCTTTTGCTTTTGTGCATTGTGGTTTTAATGGGCAATCCGTACAATCTTCACATTCATAAATTTTAAAACTTTGTTCATAGCCAGATGGATTCTTTTTATTTAGATATTTTTTAAAACTCACTTTCCTTCCGTTTGGACAAATAAAGCAGTCTTCTTCCTCTATATACTCCCAATTCTTCGCATTTTTAATATCATTTTTATATTTTCGAGTTTGTTCTTTTAAATAAGTCCCGTAAGGAATTAGAAATTCAAAGCGTTGTTCTCTATCATCCCCAACGGCATAAACATAATTTTCTTCACTGCCGTATCCAGCGTCGGCGATCACTTTTTTAGGCATTGGTAAAGAAGTGTTTGCCAGTTTCTCCATATGAGGTATAAAACAACGAGTGTCCGCAGGACGTTGATGAATGGAATAAAACAAGATAAATTGGTTCTCAGTCGCCATTTGAACGTTATAACCTGGTTTGAGTTGTCCGTTTTTCATATGATCTTCTTTCATACGCATAAAGGTAGCGTCAGTATCCGTTTTCGAATAGCTGTTACGGTCACCGAAAACTTGTTTTTGTTCCTTGTATTTTGTCATGCGAGGAATATAGTCTTCTTTTATTTTCTTTATCGTTTTCTTGATTTGAGTACGTTCACGTCGCATTTCTTTACGTACAGATGATGTTGTTTCCTCTTCAATTTTCTTTGTTAGTTGTTCTACTTTTTCTTCAAGTTCATTGGCAACTGCTTCTAAATCCTGTTCATCAACCTCTGTTGTTTGACCTATTTCTTCGGCCTCTAACTCTGTAATATTGTGGATCTTCTTCAACGTTTTCTCAATGTTTTCTTTTAATTTTGCCTCATATTTTGTGACTGATTTTTTCCAAACGAAGGAATATTTATTGGCGTCAGCTTCAAATTTTGTTCCATCAAGAAAGTAGTTTTCAAATGTGATGTATTTTTCTTCAATCAATTTGTGGATAACTGCCTCAAATAATTCGTCAATCATATCTTGCATCCGTGAACCACGAAAGTCATTAATGGTTCGATAGTCAGGCTGTTGCATGGCGGCTAACCACATGGTAGGGATATCTTCCATTGTCATTCTATGTATTTGACGACAGGAGTACCTCTTTTGAGAATAGCCATACAGAATAATCTTAAGCATCATTTTTGGATGGAAAGGAGGGCGACCACCGCCCTTATAATAAGAAAACAGTCGCTCATCTGGTATTGTTTCAACCATTTCATCTACTACTCGTGCCACATGGTTATCAGGTATTAACCCCTCAATATCATAAATAACCATGACTTGCTTATTGTTGTATTCTTTAAATGTAGGAGTAATCTCTCTTTTTGGTTTTGAAGGTTCTTTATCGTTTATTTCTGGAAAAAATGACAATTGCATGGTATCATTCATAATAGTAGTCTTTTGATTACTCATAAAAATCGCCCTCTTTCTAAAATGTTTGTTTGGTCACTTACATTTTACTAGAAAGGGCGATTTTTTTGTGTTTATATGCACCGATTTAATAGAAAGAGGCTGCCAAAAAGTGAAAATTACTCACTTTTTGGACAGCCTCAGGTAATTTTTTTGTAAAATTTTTACCATGAATGTTATCAAATCTAGTAAGTTCAGTATGTTTGTATTTATAACGATCACTTTTCG
>CADBNU010000198.1 GCA_902796085.1 Heyndrickxia coagulans | reverse complement strand
CCATCATATAAGAAAATCTGCCAAAACTTTTTCCAGCATGAGTAGCACCTAAATTTGGACCGAGATAGTATTTATATTTATTATTAATATAATCGTCCTCAGAATCATATTTGACAATCACATTAACATCTACGGAATCAGGTATACTATTAAAATCATAGTTGTCTAAGCCTAATTCTTTTATATCTTTATCATATAATTTTATACTCTCATTATTTTTAACTGCATCTACATACTTTGCTAATAAGAACTGCTTTAGTTCCTCATCAATAATATTATTAGTAACAGAAGTCTCTATCTTTGAGTTTTTAGGATTCTCATAATCTGTAGGGGCACCTATACCAAAATCATTATCTAGCATCTCTAATAATGGTATTTCTCTATCGACACCATATTTTTCGATAAAAGTTTGCTTATATCTTGAAAATGGAGTATCTGCCTCATAATACGTCATTGAAAACGACAACAGCATACTCAGCAATTGATTTAAATCTTTTATTATTTTTTTATTTAACTTCTTTTCTATTAGATTTAGTTTCGTATCAACTTGCAGTACATGTTTAGTTTTTGCCAACTTAACCATTTTCTTATACAATTCCATGTAAACTTCTTCACCTTCACCTAAAGGTGTACTAGTATATTTCTCAATATAATTTTGTACATCTATTAATTCAGAAATTAATTCATCAATATTACATTTTTTCAATTCCTTTAATAAATAATCAAGTTGATCCATTACTGTTAAAGGGGGACGAAGATTAGAAATTAAAAACTCATTTTCAATTAATTGTTTCAGAAAATGTTCAATTCTATCTTGAGTGGTATTTTGAAATTTTTCCATTAAGGTACGTGTTAACGTTTTATAGGATATAAAGTTACTAGCTAATTTATACGTTAGTTCAAACGGCGAGGTCACTCTGACACTAATCTCACTAACCTTCTTTTCGTTCTCTTTTAAAGTAGAATGCAATAAGAATGCACGTTCTCCCTTAAAATATATACTATCGTTAATTTTAAAACGTAATTTTTCAAACTGAGTATTTTCTATGCGTTTCACAATCTTCATCAACCATTCTAAATCGGGTCTAGCAAATTTTTTATAATTATTGTGACCATGCTTAATGGAAGTATTATCTTTTGTATATTCACCAAAGTCTATTCCTGCAAACAGACCAAACGGCGTAGGTCTCGTGCACATTCTTATTAAATATTTATAAACTGCTCTAAGAAAATAATCATACTTCTTAATATTTTTGCCATCACAAAAATCATTCAGTTTATTATATAAACTTTTACTTGCAACCAATATACTTTCCCTAAAGACAGGATTATTACAAATCTCTAACAGATGAGTATTAAGTTCCTGATCAGAAAGTTGTTTATCAAACAATTTAGAGTAATTCTCCATAGACAGTGTTGATGTCCTAATCATAAACGTATCAATATCTTTGTAAATCAATTTACTCATAAAACAAATCCTCCAATCAGTACTTCACACTTCATAAAATGAATTACAAATTTAATAATCACTCAAAGAATGAAAGTACATCTTTTAACTTCTTTTATCTTATTGCACTAGCTAGCAAACAATTATATACATTGCCTTGAATAGTTTTGAAATACAAGAATTGGTTAAAGCATATTTTACTGAAACTACTATTGGATAAAATATATATTATAAAATTACCGCCAGCATTGAAGCTGGCGATAAATAAATCATGATGTTTATGACTAAATAAATTCAGAAGATTAACATCGAACGCAAGAATTACATGATACACAGGATTGTGTAACGCACATTAAAACACCTGTAATACAACCTGGAGTACAGAGAGACTTACTAGTAATATTTGGTTGTACTGAGTTATCCTGTTTTTTAACAACAATGTCTAAGTCAAAGTCATCGTACTTAGCCATTTTTAATGCCTCCTTTCTATTTATACTATATATTTGATTAACTACTGTTATTGAGAGTAAATTTCTTTCTCCTCTCAATTCGAGTAGTTAAATCCTAAAAATATTCTTTTCATGTAATATATAAAAAGAAATTCTAATGTTTTTCTAAGGTTTTTGTCTAAATTACTCATATTTTCATTATTTTTTAATTTATTTGACATGATATGGAAATATTAATTGTTTATATCGGTAGATAACGAAATTGTAGCTCATACACTAATAATTAAAATTAAAACTCCTTGCAATTGAATTCGAGAGGAGATTCGAATCAAATTACAAGGAGACTTTAATCAAAATCGAACTAATATAATTTATTTTTTTATATTCGATAAATATATCTTATTATTTATAACTACTGCGACTTTTTTATCCTGATCTATACCATTAACGCTATACACCCAACCAAAATTTAGGTAAACTCTTTTCTCATCATTATCATTAGGAATAACTTCAATCTTTCTTAGATCATTTTTTGTTAGAATCTCGCCATCATCATTAATAGTAATACTTTTTGAGACTTTTCCGACTGGTTTATTTAAATCGCTTAAGGCTACCTCTGTTTCACTTATTTCATATGTTTTGCCTTCGTAGCTGATTTCTTTGAAATTTTCCATATTTAATTCATACTTAGGTAATTCTTTTTCAATAAGCATATTGTGTGTAGCTGTTTCTTTTATATCTCTTAAAATCGAACAGCCAGTTATGAGTACGAGAGCAATCAGCAAAAAACATAATATTAACTTTTTCATCTGATTTTATCCAACCTCTTTTCATCCAAATCGTTGATTACTCATACGACTGCTTCCCCTCCCAACGATTGAACCAAAACACACTAATTATGGTTACAATTAGAAATATAACAATCGCTGGGAGTAACCCTTTTATTAGCTCTTGAATGTAAAGTTCTGACATTTGCAAACCAAAATTATCCCTTATCTCTGGCATTTTTAACATAGGTAGTTGGGATAGTCGAACAGGCCAAGCCCAAGGAACAAATGGCCAAATCTTATCTCCTAAAACCGTTGCTCCAATAATAGCTGAAATAAGAAAGCCGATTCCCCCAATAGCAATTGATGTCCCCATTCCAATGGCAAAACTCGTGAACAAATGTAAGGTAATTAATATTAATGACCCTATTAACGTCAATAAAACCCCTTGCATAAATAATTCATATTGTATTTTTTCAACGTGTAAAATGTATTTCATTCCTAAAAGGATTAAAATAGTTGAGATAACCAAATCAACTATTATGAAAAAAGTAGTTAAGGAAAGTTTTCCGAGGTAAAGTTTTTTTCTTGAAACTGAGCTAACTAATAAATTATAAAAACCTCCTGCCCTTTCTTCTTGGAATGAAAAAAGACCAGTAATTAAAGAGATGAGAAAAGGTAAAAATATGGATAGCACTTCAAAATATCCATTATAAATGTTTATTTGCCATAATGAATCATGATTGTAACTAGAAAAATACCATAGCATAAAGACTGGATAAACAATCGGTATAGTAAACACAATTATCCGAATCGATGTCCTTTTTGTTTTTATCCATTCAGAGGAGAGAACTTTAAAAAATGACATTTCAGTTCACCTCTTTTTTCGAAAACCAAAAGGCGGTTACATATGATAAACATATAAAAAGACAAACAGAAACAATAATCCCTGTTGGAATTACTGAAGGATCTAATAATGAGTTCCCATTTTCCAACGGTACCCCATTCGGATGAACACCAACAATCGGAGCCATTAACCTCATTCCCCAACTCCACGGATTATACACCCAGTATGATTCTGAAGCCATAACAACACCACTTACAATCCCCGTCACACTAACAATAATCGAGAGCACCATTCCAAATTGCTCTGCTAAAAACAATGTGATTGGTATATAAATCAATGAGGTCAACCAAATTGTAAAGCTAGCTGTTATCACAACAAAAACGGAGGTTATAATATCCGGGAGTATTATTTTGAATAGTAATAGTATAATGAGTAGTACTAATGTAGACAGTAACAGATAAAAAGCTATGACAATAACTTTACCCAACCAGAAACGCATCATACTAATATCATGGCAACGAATAGCTTTATCATTTCCCGACTTTTTTTCCCTCGTAATCGAGAGTGAAGAAAGTAACGCTGTCCCCAACGGCATAAATAATAATGGCCACCAATTGAATACAGTGTATACATAATAATCAACTGAACTAGTTATCGGAAACGTAATTGCTGCATAAATAACAAAGAACAGAGGTGCAATGTAAATAAGCTTTTTTGAAACAGTTCGTTTATATTTTATTTGTTCCGATTTTATAATATTTAACATAGCTCAAACCACCCTTCATCAACTACTGACTATTTCTATGAAGAATCTTTCTAAATCTTTATTTTGATCTATTTCACCTTGGAATTTCAGTTGCCCATTATGAAGAATGCCTATATCGTCAGCTAATTGTTTCACTTCGAATAATATGTGACTAGATAAAATAACTGTTATCCCTTGCGATGGAAAAGATCTTATAATTTTTCGTAAATCTTTAATTCCTAAAGGATCAAGTCCATTGGTCGGTTCATCGAGAATTAATAGCTTTGGTTTATTTAGTAATGCAATCGCAATTCCTAACCTCTGCTTCATTCCAAAGGAAAACTGAGATACTCTTTTTTTTCCTAAATTATCTAAACCAACAATGTCTAACACTTCTTTAATTCTTGATTCTGATAAATGTAGTAGTTTTGTGTGGACGAGTAAATTCTCATGTGCTGTTAAATTTCCATATAGAGCTGGTGTTTCAATAAGAGCTCCGATTTCCCTTAAGTGACTTCTATTCCATGCATGACCATTAATCATGATTTCTCCGTTTGTAGGACGCAAAAGCCCTGTTAACATTTTTAAAATTGTTGATTTCCCTGCACCATTTGGCCCAAGTAGTCCATAAATTGTATTTTTCCTAACTTTTAATGAAACGTTATTAACCGCTAGTTGTTTTCCAAATCTTTTACTTATATTATTTGTTTCTAAGTAGTATTCTCTCATTTCTATGCTCCTTTCCTAGTTAAGAAGATTTTTAACTTTTTCATGCGAGATGATATCTGGCTTATTGACGTGGAACATTTCCCTAGTTTTCTCAACGTCAAGACATCCCTTATTTACCTTCCTTCTCACTCCAATGTCATCGTAACGTTTCAATATAAAGTTTTTATAATGTTTTTTAAGTTAAAAACTCAACTTTCTCACAGTAAATTGGATTTCTAAGCCTTACGGTTAATGGGTTTGTTGGTTGTTTCGAATACTTCTTGACATAAAAAT
>CADBNU010000197.1 GCA_902796085.1 Heyndrickxia coagulans | reverse complement strand
CATAAAAAAACCTCCTTCAATTTCATCTTGAGGAGATTATCTCATGAAATTAGCACACCAAGAAGGTGTGCAAGATTTGACGCTTACGAACTACGGATAAAAAGAGATTCCCTAAGGATAAATCGAGTTTCACTCAGGAAAAAACAGTATTTGCCAAATGCCTTAAATTAGGTAAATAAGATGGACCATCTCAAATTTTTTAAATATAAATAAGTATATGAGATTGCTTACTTCAAGTTATAAGGGGGAATTGACTTGGGATTATTCGGACTGATTTATGGTTAGAGGAAGCACTTGAAAATCCTAGGCAGATTCTTAATGAGCTAAGTGGCTATTTTGAAGGTTTACCTGAACAACAAATTGCAACATTCCTATCTAATAAAGGCTATCATCCATTACGTACAGATCGATTGACGATTGAATTTTTAAAGAATCATCATGTATGGGATAAAACGAAGCAATTGTTGCAAAAGTATAAAAAGGAATGGTCGGGCTCTGATGTTCCAATCTTTATCTTTCCTATTCCATCATCCATGTTTCGTCAGGGGGACAAAAACGGGTATTCCTTTGAAGATAAAATGTTTTTATTTTTACCTGCCAATATATCTGATGAAGAGTTAGAAGCGTTATTCGTTCATGAATATCACCATATTTGTCGATTGAAAAAGACAGGCAAACGTGTATTAGAACATACATTGCTCGATTCAATTATCATGGAGGGATTAGCAGAACATGCCGTGCTTGACTATTGTGGTAAACAATACTTATTAAGATGGAATAGTCTATATAGTACACAAGCATTGGAAAAAATTTGGATAATGGAATATAAGCCGAACTTAAATGTGAAATATGGTGAAAGGCTCCATGGACAGTTGTTGTATGGCCGCCCGTTTTCGCGTCCGTTATTAGGATATACGATGGGATTTTATCTTGTAGATCGGTATCGTAAAAATAATGAAAACTTTTCAATTCCAAGTTCAATCTCTGTCCCTTCAGAGCAATTTATAATTTAGTAAGCATGTTAAATATTTATCCATTTAATCTGTAGAATTCTTGTTAAACAGGAATAAATTGACACACTTCGGACAATACTGTACTCAAATAGGTTATTAAGTGAGGGGTTTGAAATGATGTATTTACATGATGTCTGGGTGAATTGGTTTGAAGGGGAAGAGAATGGTTATAGTGTTTGTCATTTCCATGAATGGAAAAAAGATGATCCGATTGAATTATTAGATCAAGTACCTGTATTAAAAGTAACAAATGAATTATATCATTATATCGAAAATGACCTCGCAGATTTACCGGAAAGTTTATTAAACGACGTCTATCAAAAAGCCTATTTACGAAAAAATCACGAACGGATTCAATTGGACTATTGTTTCATCGTAACAGATGGTCTTGGTATTTTAGCAGTTGATACGCTTGGTTACCAAATACCAATGCGGAAAAGTCGAATCATACCTCGCCAAGAACAACTTGTCTATGAAATGGTAGCTGAAGAAAAACCGATGGACTATTCCTTTACAAACAAATCGAAAAAAGAATACCATATTTTATCACCAGAACCACGGTTAATGTTAGGATTAACTCGTAAAGAACGTCATATGAAACAGTTATTATTTATGGCTCTTGATCATTTATATACATCAAAAAATACAGCACAAGTCCGGTATTGGTATACTGAATGGGCTCCTGAAAAATACTCAGATATTCGTACAAAATCCTTTGAAGAAGTATGGAATCAATTATATGAAGAAGTAAAACATGGTTGGACAGAAAAACATGAAAACTTATGTGAAGGTTTAATAAAAGGGGAGCCATTTTTTGAAAAACTTTGGGAAATGCAAAATGGATCAAAAGTAAATTAAGTTTTCAATGAGATTGGGAATGTATGAGACCATACATTCCTTGTTTTTATTGAAAGGGTTTGAAAAGATACTAAAACTAAGAAACACCCAAAAACATGATCTGTTCTTGGGTTTGTGTAATAAGACTTATCTATTTTTATAAACACTTTTCATTTCCGAATTGATAGATGACAAAAACTCATTTGCTTTTTCTTTTGGTGCTTTCGTCATTAAACTTACAATGATAAATATTATTGTCGATAATGTGATTGCCCAAATACCGGATGCAATGCCAAAAGGTTTATTTCCTGATAATTCAATGTAAATGACTAAAAGTCCTGTTACTATGACGCTAGCATTCACTCCTGTTGCGGTTCCACGCTTCCAAAAAAATGTTCCGAATAGGGCGGGTACTGTTACAAGTAAACCAGCCGAAGATGCAACAGATAATACAGCTATTAAGTTCATTTCCATTTGTGCAAATAAATAGGCGAGTACAGCAATGACAGGAATAACAATTTTACCAACAAGTAATTGTAACTTATCATTGGAACCTTTTGAAACATTACCGAACACATCCCGAGCAAAAACCGAGGATAGTGTGAGCAATATGGAATCAATTGTTGAAATAGCTGCTGCCATAATACCAATCATTACTATTAATGCTAACACTGGTGGTACTAAATCAGATGCAAGTAGTGTTGGGGTTGCTAAGTCTGCTGTTTCTAATCCTGGAAAAGCAATGGCAGAAGAGAAACCCCAAATGACGGCAACAAGTGTATAAATAAATCCAAAAAACATAAAGCCCATAATCATTTTACGTAGGCCACCTAAAGAATTTGGCATAAACATTCTTTGGCTCACTTGTGGGTTAGAAATACTAAAGAAAAACCATGGAATCGTTAGTCCTAAAAACGTCCAGATATTAAAATAACCATTACCTGGTACAGTTAATAAATCTGGCATTTCGCTTTCCAGTGTACCAAAAAAACCTGCAAAACCACCTAAACGGTAAACAATAATTAAAACAACAGTTGTGGCAGTAATAATCATAAATAAAGCTTGTAACGAATCAGTCCAGGCTACAGAACGAATACCTGCAACATAAGAGAATATGATTGCTAAAATTGTCGCAATTAAAACACCGGTTGTATATGTAATACCGCCATCTGTCATTCCGACTAATAAGTAGCCAATACCCGATAATTGAACAGCACTATATGGTATTAAAAATATACAGCTTGCGAATGCAATAATGACTGAAACAGATTTACTTTGATAACGATCACCGAGCATTTCATAGGGCGTAACATAGCCGTATTTTTTACCGGCAAACCAAAATCTTGGCCCAAAAAAGGCAACTAGTGATACACCCATTAAGTAAATCAATTCAAAACCTAAAGCACCTACACCGCCGGCATATGTTAAACCTGCTAATCCAACTAACATAAAGGCACTATAAGTTGTTGCGCTGTAACTAAGGGCAGAAACAAAACCCCCTAATTTTCGATCGCCAAGGAAATAACTTTCCATTGTGGTTTGTTTGCCACTTCGAGATAAAAATGCCACGACTATTGCAATAATGATATAAATTGCAATTCCTAACCAAACCATCTGCATACTCATTTTTATTTACCCCAATCTTTCGTAAAATAATAGTTCGAGACAATCACAACAATCGTCATAAGAATCCAAAACAAGAAGCTACCATTCCAAGTTGCTAAATTGGTTAGTAGTGTAAATGGAACAAAAAATGATAGTAAAATGACAAATAAAATAATGAGTGCCCATTTTAATTCAAAATTCACCTTGACAACCTCCTTATGTTACGTAATGAACTTAACAAACCTTCATGAATAAGTTAGATTTTACATATGACAAGACAGATGCAAATACATAATAACAAAACTTGTCGATTTTGGCTATAAATATTTATTGAGTGAACGGAGATAAAAAGTTTCATTACATAATCTTTGAAAAAATGGTGAATCCTATGCACGGAGGTGTCATCATTGGAGGAAAATAAAAAAATGAGTAGACAGTTAAATAAAGACTTTAGTGATAAGCAGGCTATAAAAAATCAACTCTCCCATCAGTTTGACCATGAATTTGCCAACGAACCATTATCAACTGAGGAACGATTAAACAATAAAAAAACGAAAAAGCGACAATGATCGCATTGTTTTTTGACCAGTAAAGATCAAAAACGCATGGATATGACATCCATGCGTTTCAATGTTT
>CADBNU010000196.1 GCA_902796085.1 Heyndrickxia coagulans | reverse complement strand
GTGTGTTTTGTTAAAAATTATAACATGTATAAAGAATAACAATCAGTCTCTCAATCTATGATTTAAGTATAGGGATACTCAAGACTTTGACATTCAAAGAGGAAAAAAGAGGCGATTTTTCGCCTCTTTTTTTCTAGTGCAATAATTGCTTAAGAACGGATTTAACTTCAGAAACAAAGTAGATGGAGCCGCAAACAATGATCAGTTCATCCTCAGGTTGGCTTGATATTTTTTTAGATAAAAAGCCTTTCCAATCCGTAACAATTTCTTTTTGATCGGTACGAGCTGTTTCGAATAGTGCTTCCGCTGTGGCCGCTCGCGCATCATCAATTTCGGTAAAGTAGATGGGATAACCTAGTTTTTCAAGGGCTTGAATCATGTTAGAAAACGGCTTATCCTTTAATGCCGTAAAAAGAATCGTACCTTTTTTATCTGGATAATGACGGTTTACAGTTTCTACTAAGCTATCAATGCCTTCTTTATTATGGGCACTATCTAAAATGATTGTTGGTTTTTGTGACACAACTTCAAAACGAGCTGGCCAGTATGCCTTTTTTAATCCTTCACGAATATGTTCTTCTTCAAGATAAATCGCATAAAATTGTCGCAAATATTCTGCAATCATGACAGCCAATGTTGCATTTTCAATTTGATGGCGACCTGTCATGGATATTTCTAGGTTTTCATACGTTTTATAAAGCGTTTTTACAGTAAACGCTTCGCCACCGTCTTCTGTCGGTCCTAAGTCTTCATATGTAAACTCTTCACCTAGCTTATAAAGGGCTGTCCGGTTTTCTTTGACAATCTCTTCATATTTTTCAAGAATCTCTTTGTTACGAACACCGGTAATAACTGGTTGACCGCTTTTAAAAATCCCCGCCTTCTCCATCGCGATATCCATTAAATTGTCACCTAAAATATTCATATGATCATAGCCGATCGATGTAATAACAGAAACAAATGGATGGATGATATTGGTTGAATCGAGTCGACCACCTAGTCCAACTTCCACAAGCAATATATCGACAGGGTGAATCCGTGCGAAATAATAAAAGGCCATTGCTGTAATAATTTCAAATTCGGTTGGCGCACCTAAATCTGTGGTTTCCAATTGTTCCGCTAACGGTTTAATCACTTCTGCTACTTTTATTAAGTCTTCATCTGAAATTGGTACACCATCCACACTAATCCGTTCATGAAAAGATTCAACGTACGGTGAAGTAAACGTACCGACTTCAGAACCGCCTTCTTGTAAAATTGAACGTAGAAAGGCAATGGTCGAACCTTTTCCATTCGTTCCACCAATATGTACAGCCCTTAGCCGACGTTCTGGGTGATCTAATTTCTCCATCATCCATTCCATGCGTTCCAAACCAGGTTTAATCCCAAATTTTTTTCGATCATGGACCCATTTTATTACATCTTCACTCGTTTGAAACATGTGGTGCATCCCCTTTTGTTGTATATTTTGTATTCCTTTATCAAAAGAACTATAAAAACTAAAAAAGAAGGCGATGTGAGTGATCGCCAATGGAAATGAAAGTAGAGGCGGCGGCTTTCAGCACAAATCTATGGTCGATCTACGTAAACGTGCTTGAACGTTAAGGAAGCTCAAGCCACCTCGCAAAAAGTGATCCGCCACCAAAACTTAGCTACTATTTAGAAGGTGGAATGTCTAAACATTCCTTTTTATTATAATGCTTTTATTTCTTCAAGTCTTGTTTGAACAATGGAGCGTTTTTCTAAGTAGTCTTTTTGTTTTTCACGCTCTGCTTCGACAACCGCTTTTGGTGCTTTCGAAACAAAGTTTTCATTGCTTAATTTTTTCTCAACACGCTCCACTTCTTTATTCAGCTTTTCCAGTTCTTTTTCTAAACGTGCGATTTCTTCTTCAATATCAATTAACCCTTCGAGCGGTAAATAAATTTCCGCACCCGATACAACCGCAGTCATTGCTTTTTCAGGTGAATCCACATTTAATGCGATTTGAAGTGTTTCTGGATTACAGAAGCGCTCAATGTACGACTGATTCATTTTTAATGTTTGTAAAGTATTGTCATCATGAGCACTAATGATCATTTTAATTTTCTTACTTAAAGGCGTATTTACTTCTGCACGAATATTTCGTACGGAACGAATAATTTCAACGAGCAATTTCATTTGTGCAGCAGCTTCTTTATCGGTATATGCCTCGTTTACTGTTGGCCATGGTGCCGTTGTAATGGACTCCCCTTCATGAGGAAGATTTTGCCAAATTTCTTCTGTTACAAAAGGCATAAATGGATGTAACAAGCGCATGGTGTTGTCTAACACGTAGGCTAAAATGGAGCGAGTCGTTAATTTCGCCTGTTCATCATCACCGTATAATGGAAGTTTCGCCATTTCAATGTACCAGTCACAGAAGTCATCCCAAATAAAGTTATATAGCGCACGACCAACTTCACCAAATTCATATTTCTCTGCTAGTTTGGTCACCGTTTCAATCGTTTCGTTTAAACGTGTTAAAATCCATTTGTCGGCAACCGATTTTTCACCAGATAAATCAATTTCCTCATATTTCAAGCCATTCATGTTCATTAATGCAAAACGTGATGCGTTCCAAATTTTATTAATGAAGTTCCATACACTTTCAACTTTTTCTGTGCTGTAACGTAAATCTTGACCTGGAGCTGAACCGGTTGCTAAGAAGTAACGTAAGGAATCTGCTCCGTATTGATCGATGACATCCATTGGGTCTACCCCGTTACCTAGGGATTTACTCATCTT
>CADBNU010000195.1 GCA_902796085.1 Heyndrickxia coagulans | reverse complement strand
TTTTTTATACAGATTTATATCACTTCGATATCATTTTAGTAATATTCTATTTACATTTCTAAAACAAGCACCAATTTTTACAAAAAGTATAGTATCATTACTTGTTGAAAGGAGCGTCAAATATTTCCAGCATTTTAATTGAATAAAAAAGTAAATAAGAAAAGTTTACCATTTGTATCGGAATCGGTCGCAAACTTGTGTTATAATAAAATAAGACCAAAAAAATAGTATAAAAGTTCTATACATAATTTCTACCTATGGAATTAAAATTAATCATATTAACCTCTATAAATTAGGTGAGGTGCAAAGCTTGGCAAATAAAGTTGTTTCAATTGAAGATCGGATTCCGAAGTTAAAAGAACAACGGAAGAAAAAGGCGAACCGTAGAATTGTTACTCTTTTGTTATTGTTTCTTATGTTAATTATTTCTATTCTTTATTTCCAATCACCATATAGTAAAATTGGTGAAATCCATGTAACAGGGAATCAATTGACAACCACAAAAGAGATTATCGAGACGAGTAATTTAACGGATAAAACCGTCCTATTTAATTTAAATAAAAAAGACATTGCAGAACGGATTTTAACTTTGCCAGCGATTGAAAAAGTTGAAATATCGATCCGATTTCCAAATCGAGTAAATGTCCATATAACCGAGCATGAAATGATCGGCTATATGCATGAAAATGGATCGACTTATCCATTTTTGGAAAACGGAATTGTAGTTAAAACCGATACAAATGACGTACCAGAGATTGGTCCGGTCCTGCAAGATTTTAGTGATGCGAAAATACAAAGTATGCTTGCAGAACAATTAAAGCAAATGCCTGAAGAAATTCGGAATTCTATCTCAGAGATCATTTATACTCCAAAAAAGACAGATGAATACAGTATAAATGCATTTATGAATGACGGGAACGAGGTGCGTGCTACACTCCGTACCTTTGCAGAAAAAATGAAATACTATCCTACTTTTGTGAAACAATTACATCCAGAAGATAAAGGCATTATTGATATAGAAGTAGGGGCTTTTTTTAAATCGTTCCAATCAGAAATCACAGATCAAAATGCGGAAAAAAATCAAAATGACGCTTCAGATCTTCAATAAGGGAAAATCAACCATCTGAAATAAGTGAAAATATAGAAAGAAAGTGTAGATGAAATTGAAGAAAAATCGGATTGTTCTATCAATCGTTTTTTTAGTACTAGGTTTTATGTTGAGTTTTTCCTATCAATTGACGAAAACGAATGAGGAACATGTCGTCATTAACGATAAAGAATGGGAGCGGAACACTCAGTTACAAAATCAACTGAATGAACTTGAAGAAAAGAATATACGTTTGCAGGAAGAGCTTTCTCAAAAACAAGAAAAATTATTTGAACTAGAAGCGAGTGTAGTTGAAGATGAAAAAGTCCTTGGTGATTTAGCAAAGAAAGTTGAAAAATTGCGAATGATTCTTGGACAAGTTGCTGTTCGAGGTGAAGGTGTAATTGTAACACTAGATGATGGAACCATTGATTCGAACGCAAGTGATATTAGTAGCTACATCGTTCATGAGCAACATGTTTTAAATGTTGTAAATGAATTATTTATTTCTGGTGCTGAGGCAGTCGCGATAAATGGGAAACGTTTGACGAGCAATTCTTATATAGAATGTACAGGTCCAGTAATTACAGTTGATGGTGAACGTTTTCCTGCACCATTTGTTATAAGTGCCATTGGAAATGCTGATACTTTGGAAAAGGCCATTAATATGCAAGGTGGTGTAAAAGATCAGCTTGTCAATGAATCCATCGTGTTTAAATTAGAAAAAAAAGATCTCATCGTTATTGAGCCTGTATTAAGTAAAAATTCGTAATTGATATTAGAAAGATTGATGTTAATGGCAAAAATAGAGAAGAAAGGGTTTATTTTTATTTGTTTTTTATTTGGTGTCATGATAGCAATACAAATTAACTCTTTAAAACAGGAAACAGAAATCGAGTCAAGAAGTACATGGCAATTAAGGGAAAATTTAACGAATGCCATGAAGACAGAGACAAAATTGTTACAAGAGATTCAAGAAATTGATGAATTAATTGCTCAATATGAAACAGAAAAGGTGCAATCAGGTAAAACGATACTTACGGATACATTAAAAGAACTTCGGTTAGAAGCTGGACTTGAGGAATGGGAAGGTCCTGGAATTACAATAACGGTAACGAGAGCAGAAGAATTTATTGAGGCAGGAGATTCTGATCCATATATTTCACCATCGGTACTTCACAAGTTAATAAATGAACTTAATCGATATGGTGCGCAAGCCATTTCTATCGGTGAACAGCGCATCACGCCATATTCAACTATTCGATTTATCGAAGGTGAAACGAAAATTGACGGCTTTCCATTGCGAGACTTTCCTCTACATATAAAAGTAATAACAGAAGATGAAGAAACGGCAAAAAAGTTGTATAATTATATGCAAGTTTCAACAATTGCAGATGACTTTTTTATTGAACGTTTTAGAATTTCAATATCTGAACCGAAACAAAATATCGTGATTCCTGCCTATAATGGTGACTTTAAAATTAAAACCATGGAAATTGTAAATTAGAAAGGGATAGATTAAGAGAATGTGGCTCCCTGTATTAGGACTACTCATAGGCATTACTTTAGGTATACTTACTGATATAGATATTGCTGATCAATATTCCGATTATCTTTCAATTGCTATACTGGCTGCACTAGATACTTTACTAGGTGGAATACGAGCGCAACTGCAAAAACTTTATGATGAAATGATATTCGTTACCGGATTTTTTACAAATATTATTTTGGCTACAAGTTTAGCTTTTCTCGGCGTTCAGATTGGTGTAGACTTGTATTTAGCAGCAGTTTTTGCTTTTGGAGTAAGATTGTTTCAAAATATAGCAGTAATTAGAAGAATTTTAATTTCAAAATGGTCAAAGAAAAGAAAAAATGAAAAAAGCACAATAAATTAAAAGGAAAATACATTAAAAAAGCGAATATTTTTAGTGTTACTATTTTTTTATTTACTGATTTTCAAAAATACGTTTTAATTAATGTATGAACATAGTTTTATAAAATAGCTTTTAACATGTTTTACCAAGAAATTATTTGAGAAAAATATTAAGTTGTTGTTCAAGAGAAATGTGGGGGAAAAGGAGGTGCCATAGATGAACAGCAATGATATCTTTGTAAGTCTAGACATCGGTACATCCAATGTAAAAATCATAATCGGTGAAATTGTAAATAAATCATTAAACATTATCGGAGTCGGAAATGTAAAATCTGAAGGGTTAAAAAAAGGATCGATTGTTGACATCGATAAAACTGTTCAATCTATTAAGCGTGCCAAAGAACAAGCAGAACGAATGATTGATATGGAGATTCATAAAGTCATCGTTGGCATTCCGGCACATAATATCTCACTAATCGATTGTCACGGAGTTGTAGCTGTAAGTAGTGAGAATCGAGAGATTACGGATGAGGATGTTTATCGTGTTACTGATGCTGCCCAGGTAATATCCATACCGCCTGATCGAGAAATTATTAATATTATTAAAAAGCAATTTATTGTTGATACACAAGATGAGATCAATGATCCTAGGGGAATGATTGGTGTCCGATTGGAGTTAGAAGGAGCACTTGCCATTGGACCAAGAACGCTTCTACTCAATATTCTCCGTTGTGTTGAAAAGGCTGGTCTTGAGATCGTTGATATAGTTCTTCAACCGTTGGCAACTGGTGAAATTGCTTTATCTAATGATGAAAAGTATTTAGGGACGGCACTTATCGAAATCGGTGGTGGTTCCACCACAGTTTCCGTATTTGAAGATGGTTTTATAAAAGGGACAGTTACATTACCGATTGGTGGAGATCATATTACAAAGGACATTTCGGTTGTCCTGCGTACTTCGACTGAAAATGCAGAGAACATCAAGTTAAAACATGGACTTGCCTTATATGATCTAGCTACAGAAGCTGAAATTTTTTCAGTTCCTATTATAGGTAGCGATGAAAAAGAAGAATACAATCAAAAATTTCTAGCTGAAATTATTGAAGCGCGATTAGTTGAGCTATTTGAACTCGTAATCTATGAAATTCAAAAAATGGGTGTTGAAGATCTTCCAGGTGGCTTTGTACTAACGGGTGGTACTGCAATGATGCAAGGGTTGCCTGAACTTGCCCAAGCCATATTCCAAAATCGCGTTCGTGTCGCTATCCCTGATTATATTGGAGTTCGAGAACCTCAATATACAACAGCAGTAGGAATTATTAAATATGCTTATAAGAATACTAGATTACAAGGGAAAGAATCAGAGACCGCCGTTGTACCAGTTGAGCAACAGGAACGTAAAACGGCAAAACCACAAGCGAATGTAAACCATACTGAACCACAACAAGAAAGAAAATTTTCATCAAAGATGAAAAAGTTCCTAGGCTCTTTTTTTGAATAGAAAATACAAGGAATTTGGAATTAGGAGGATTATTGCATGTTGGAATTTGAATCACAAATCGACCAATTAGCGACAATTAAAGTAATTGGTGTCGGTGGCGGCGGAAACAATGCAGTTAATCGGATGATCGAACACGGTGTTCAAGGAGTTGAATTTATTGCCGTCAATACTGATGCTCAAGCTTTAAATTTGTCAAAAGCAGATATAAAAATTCAAATCGGTGCTAAATTGACAAAAGGATTAGGGGCGGGTGCTAATCCTGAAGTAGGTAAAAAAGCGGCAGAAGAGAGTAAAGAACAAATCGAAGAAGTCGTAAAAGGCGCAGATATGGTGTTCGTCACTGCTGGAATGGGTGGTGGAACAGGTACAGGTGCAGCACCTGTTATTGCTAAAATTGCGAAAGAACTTGGTGCTTTAACAGTAGGTGTTGTAACACGACCATTCTCATTTGAAGGAAAAAGACGTCAAACGTATGCATCAAATGGTATTACGACAATGAAAGACGCTGTCGATACATTAATTGTCATTCCAAATGATAGATTGCTGGAAATCGTTGATAAGAGTACACCAATGTTGGAAGCTTTTAAAGAAGCAGATAATGTTTTACGTCAAGGTGTACAAGGAATTTCCGATTTAATTGCTGTACCTGGACTTATTAACCTTGACTTTGCCGATGTGAAAACCATTATGTCTAATAAAGGTTCTGCTTTAATGGGAATTGGCATTGCATCTGGAGAAAATCGTGCCGCAGAAGCAGCGAAAAAAGCAATTAACAGTCCTTTATTGGAAACATCTATTGACGGCGCTCAAGGCGTAATTATGAACATTACTGGTGGATCGAACTTAAGTCTATTTGAAGTTCAAGAAGCAGCAGAAATTGTTTCTTCTGCATCTGACGAAGAAGTAAACATGATCTTTGGTTCTGTGATAAATGAAAACTTAAAAGATGAAATAGTTGTAACAGTTATTGCCACAGGTTTTAATGAAGAATTAAAACAAGCAAAACCTACTACACGTTCTAATGCTGGACAAGCGAAAAATTCTACCACTACACAACCTAAAACACAAACACAAACGCATAGTCAAATTCAACAGCAAAGAAGAGAACCGGTAAAAGAAGAGCCACATTATCAAGAATCATCTCGCAATAATACAAACGTAGATTATCAAGATGATATGCTAGATATCCCAGCGTTTCTCCGCAACCGTAACAAAAGAAGACTTTGAAATTAAAAAGATTACCCATTTAAAAGAGTGTACAAATCCTTAAGATGGGTAATCTTTTTTATTGATGATATCCCTCTCAAAGTTTACCACCTTGAACTATATTATTTTGCATTCTGAAACTCTGAAACATTTCTTCGATCCGTTTTCCTTCCAAATCAATTCGGTATGATATGACAAAATCATTGATTTTTCTTAAAAAGTTCCTACATTTCGATGACATAAAGTGACACACTTTTTCGAAAAAACAGAATATACTTATTCATAAAGTTGTATAGTTAAAAGAATAAGGTTTTGTAAAATTTAAACATGGTAAGGAGCACTAGCCGTTGACTTTGTATTTAGATATTATCTGGTTATTAAATTTTTTGTTCGATAGCCTCCTACTCTATTTGACAAGATTCATATTAAAACGAAGGACCAAAAAATGGCGGGTATTTCTCGGTGGATTTTTTGGTTCTTTAATTATATTTGCACCTTTGACGCCATTTGCAATGGTTTCATCTACGATTTTTAAAATCTTCATATCAATCCTCATGGTTATTATAGCCTTTGGATTTAAACGGATGAAATACTTCTTAGTCAATTTAGCCGTATTTTATCTCGTAACATTTGCCACAGGAGGTGCGATGATTGGTGTCCATTATTTAATGAATTTCGACTACAATCTAGCAAATGCTTTATTTTTACCTTATATTCAAGGTTTTGGTGACCCAATTAGTTGGATTTTTGTTATTTTAGGATTTCCGATTGTCTGGTATTTATCAAAAAATACGTTTGAACAGTTTGAAAATGTAAAGATTCAAGCTGACCAGCTCATTGATCTTGATGTTTTTATTTTTCATCAGCCGATTCGTTTAAAAGGCTTAGTTGACAGTGGGAATCAACTTTATGACCCGTTAACAAAAAGACCTGTCATGATTGTATCATTAGATTCTTTATCAGAATATTTACCAAATGAATTACGATCAGTGTTTGAAAATGTAAATCAGTTTTTGGATGACGAAAATGTGGTTCCAGTTGAATGGATGAATCGGCTATCTGTCGTGCCGTATCGTGTTGTTGGTCAGGACCATCAACTTATCGTAACCTTTCGTCCGGATAAAGTAATTCTTTATCAAGATAAAGAAGTTCTGCAAACAGAAAAAGTATTAATAGGAATAGTCAATCAAAAACTTTCTAGCGATGATACTTTTGACAGTATTATCCACCCAAAAATTATCACGATCGCAAAGAGCCAACAAGTATCTTAACTTTTATTATATAAAAAAGATAAGAAGGGAGTTCGCTATGAAAAAATTAAAATTTTATTTATCTTATTACTGGTCAAAGCTGTTGAGGAAGCTACATATAAAGAAGGCAGATGAGATATTTTATATCGGGGGTAGTGAAGCTTTGCCGCCACCCCTTTCAAAAGAAGAGGAAGAAATTTTAATTCGTAAACTCCCAAAAGGAGACGAAACGGCACGCTCGATGCTAATTGAGAGAAATTTACGTTTAGTTGTTTATATTGCAAAAAAATTTGAAAATACAGGGATAAATATTGAAGATTTAATTAGTATAGGTACAATTGGCTTGATTAAAGGTGTCAATACTTTTAATCCGGAGAAAAAAATAAAACTAGCTACGTATGCTTCCCGTTGTATAGAAAATGAAATTTTAATGTACTTGCGCAGAAATAATAAAGTCCGGTCAGAAGTTTCCTTTGATGAGCCTTTAAACATAGATTGGGATGGAAATGAACTGCTTTTATCTGATGTTCTTGGTACTGATGATGATATCATTACAAAGGATTTAGAAGCGAGAGTGGATCGAAAATTGTTAATGAAGGCCTTGCATACATTATCTGATCGAGAAAAACAAATTATGGAGTTACGATTTGGACTCCGGGGTGGCGAAGAGAAAACGCAAAAAGATGTCGCTGATATGCTAGGAATATCCCAATCCTATATTTCAAGGCTTGAAAAGCGTATTTTTAAAAGACTTCGGAAAGAATTTGAGAAAATGGTCTAACAACTATTTAATAAATTATTTTAAAATTTTTTGCCAACCAAATAGACATTGATAATCTTGGTTTTGACCCTCATTAGGGTCATTTATTATTTTTTTATGCTGCATATTTTTCCCTCCCGCGGAGATACTGAAAATTGTAAAGCACTCCTGTGAGGAGGGAACAGACGATGATGCGCAACAAAGTAGAAATCTGTGGAGTGGATACATCTAAATTACCCGTTTTAAAAAATGAGGAAATGAGAGAATTATTTAAACAAATGCAGGCGGGTGATTTATCTGCTCGAGAAAAATTAGTTAATGGTAATTTACGTCTCGTATTAAGTGTCATCCAAAGATTTAATAATCGTGGAGAATATGTTGATGACTTGTTTCAAGTCGGTTGTATCGGTCTTATGAAATCTATTGATAATTTTGATTTAAGCCAAAATGTTCGATTTTCAACTTATGCGGTTCCAATGATCATTGGTGAAATTCGTAGATATTTACGGGATAATAATCCAATTCGTGTTTCCCGATCATTGCGGGATATTGCTTATAAATCTTTGCAAGTGCGTGAAAGACTTATGGCTGAGTCATCAAAGGAACCGACTGCAGAGGAAATCGCAAAAGAATTAGATGTACCGAAAGAAGAAATTGTTTTTGCTCTAGATGCAATTCAAGACCCTGTATCCTTATTTGAACCTATTTATAATGATGGTGGAGATCCAATTTATGTTGTTGATCAAATCAGTGATGAAAAAAATAAAGATTCAAATTGGATCGATGAAATTGCTTTAAAAGAAGGGATACGTAGATTAAATGAACGTGAGAAAATGATTTTGAAAAAACGCTTTTTTCAAGGAAAAACACAAATGGAAGTGGCCGAAGAAATCGGTATTTCACAAGCACAGGTTTCCCGCTTGGAAAAAGCTGCGATCAAACAAATGGCAAAAAATATACAATAAAAAATAAATATCGTTTACAATAAAAAGGACTTTCTGTCGTATATGCAGAAGTCCTTTATTATTTATATTAGAGAAAGAAAGTTTATTATCTGATAGCAAATAATGTTAAGTTTTTCTAGTTTCTATGGTAAACTTAGAAAGAGATTCTTTTATAAGTTTACCATATAACTGTCTATACGTACTTAATTATACATTAACTTAACAAGCAGGTGATGAAATGGCTGAACCGTTCATTCTTCATAAACGATCCTATTTCCTTATTGAAAAATGGAAAAAAATGAATCCTAAACTGATAGCGGGTTTTACAACAAAAAATGATGGGTTCAGTCTATCACATTATAAAAGTCAAAATTTAGGTCTGCATGTCGGTGACGACCGAGACACCGTTGTAAAAAATCGAAATCAACTTGCTGAAAGTATTCAATTCCCATTATCTCAATGGGTTTGTTTAGAACAGACGCACGGAAACAGCGTCCAATATGTAAATGAGCACCATTGGGGAAAAGGCGCTTCAAATTATTCGACTAGTATTAAAAATTGTGATGGTGTTTACACAGATAAAATTGGAACATTATTAGCGTTAATGTATGCCGATTGTGTGCCGATATATTTTTATGCACCAAAGGAAAATTTTGTTGGCATTGTGCATGCAGGATGGAAAGGTACTGTCAAGGAGATTGTACAAACTATACTTGTACAATGGCAGGAATTAGGTATTGACATTGCGTCTATTTATGCTTGCATCGGTCCTTCCATTTGTAAACATTGTTATATTGTAGATGACAACGTCATTCATGAGGTAGAAAAAATGAATATTCCCAATCAAACACAGTTTTATAAAAATGTGGATACTAACCAATATCAGCTTGACCTAAAATCATTAAATAAGATGTTATTAACAACATGTGGTGTAAAAGAGCATCAAATTGATGTTACAAGTCTTTGTACGAGCTGTCATCATCAAGTATTTTTTTCTCATCGCCGCGAAAAGGGAAAAACCGGGCGAATGATGGGCTTTATAGGATTAAAGGAGGATTAGCCTTGAGAAGTGTAGAAAGTAATTTAGCAGTCATTCGAGATAAAATAACACAATCTTGTAAAAAAGTAGGCCGTGATCCTCGAGATATAAAAATTATTGCTGTTACAAAGTACTCAACCATTGAGCGAACAAAAGAAGCGATGGAAGCAGGAATCACTCATCTAGGTGAAAACCGTGATCAAGAGTTTTTAAATAAATATGAAGCGTTAGGTAATGAACCAACTTGGCATTTTATTGGTACTTTACAATCAAGGAAAGTTAAAAATATTATTGATAAAGTCGATTATATTCACTCACTTGATCGCCTATCGCTTGCTAAGGAGATCAATAAGCGAGCAAACAAAACAATTAATTGTTTTGTACAAGTAAATGTTAGTGGAGAGGAATCAAAACATGGTCTTTCGCCAGAGGACACAATTCCGTTTATTGAATCGCTGCAACAATACTCTAATATTCGTGTAATAGGTTTAATGACAATGGCGCCGCACACGAAAGATGAAATGATCCTTCGTTCCTGTTTTAAAAAACTCCGACAGTTACAAAAAGACATTCAACTATTATCACTCAACAATGCACCATGTAGAGAATTATCAATGGGAATGTCAAATGATTATGAAATTGCCATTGAAGAAGGTGCGACTTATATTCGAATTGGTACGGCCCTAGTAGGTGAATAGTTTGGAGGTGACCGAAATGGGAATAAAATCTAAAATTAAAAATTGGTTTTTTTTAGATGAATCGTATGATGAAGAATATGATGATGAATATGATAACCATTATGATAAAAATCCTGCACCAAAAGAAACTGCCATTCAAGACAATACTAATCAAATGAAGCAAAATGTTGTTCGGCTTGAAAGTGTAAAGAGTCAATCAAAACTAATTTTATCAGAGCCTCGTGTATTTGCTGATGCACAGGATATTGCTGATCATATTAAAAATCGCCGTGCGGTTGTCGTGAACTTACAAAGAATTGATAAAAACCACGCAAGAAGAATTGTGGACTTTTTAAGTGGAACCGTCTATGCATTAGGTGGAGAAATACAAAAAGTCGGCACAAATATTATTTTGTGTACGCCAGACAATGTAGAAGTAACAGGAAATATTTCAGATATGTTTACAGAGCAAGAATTTGACGATACGAGGTGGTAACAATTGACTGAAATAATTCGAATTATCGATGTGCTATTTGAAATTTATTTTATTGCATTAATTATCTATATTTTTATGTCATGGATTCCTGGATCAAGAGAAACGGCCATTGGCGAATTTTTAGGAAAAATTACAGAACCTTATTTAGAGCCATTTAGAAGATTTATTCCGCCTTTAGGTATGTTTGATTTATCACCAATTGTTGCGATTTTAGTTCTTCAATTTGCTAAAATTGGTTTGATCCAACTTCTAATCATGATTTTTTAATAAGGAGTCAGCATGTCAATATATCAACATTTCCGCCCAGAAGAAAAAGAATTTATTGACCAAGTGCTCACTTGGAAAAGTTACGTTGAAATGAACTACGCGCCAAAATTAACCGACTTTTTAGATCCGCGGGAACAGTTTATTGTTCAATCCATTGTTGGTCATAATGGAGAATGTAAGGTTCAATTTTTCGGTGGAATTCAAGGTGCGGAACGTAAACGCGCGCTTCTATATCCAGATTATTTACAACCAAATGAAGACGAATTTCAAATTCAATTATTTGAAATTCATTACCCAGAAAAATTTATTCAACTGACCCACCCGAAAATTTTAGGGAGTTTAATGGGGATAGGCTTAAAAAGGGAAAAATTTGGCGATATTTTAATGGAGCAAAAACGCAGTCAATTCCTTTGTGCAAAAGAAATTGCAGACTATGTTCGCTTACATTTTCATTACGTTGGTAAAGCGAAAGTTAGGCTCGAAGCATGTTCTTTATCTCAAGCTATACAGGTAAATGAACAAACGGAAGAACATGATTTTACTGTTTCTTCTTTACGGTTAGATGCAGTTTTATCGACGGCAAGTCGTCTTTCTCGTGAAAAAGCACAAAAGTTAATTGAAAATGGACAGGTGAAAGTGAATTTTAAAATAGTCGAATCACCGTCATATCAATTACAAGAAGGAGATCTAATTTCTGCTAGAAAAATTGGACGTATGAAATTAGCCTCAATAGGGGAACAAACGAGAAAAAATAAGTGGCGGATCACACTTGAATTTTTTCATTAAATCTAATCGTTTAGCAGGAAAATTATCACAAACTGTCGAAAAATAGTTTATAATATAAAATAATATGATCTTACTTTGGAGGTGGCTTTATGCCGTTAACGCCGTTAGATATACATAACAAAGAATTTTCCAAGTCTTTTCGAGGTTACGACGAAGATGAGGTAAATGAATTTTTAGACCAAGTAATTAAAGATTATGAGATCATCATTCGCGACAAAAAGGATTTAGAAGAACGTGTAAAGGATTTAGAAGAAAAATTAAAACACTTCAGTAATATTGAGGAAACATTAAACAAATCAATCCTTGTTGCTCAAGAAGCTGCAGAAGAAGTAAAAAGCAATGCACAAAAAGAGGCGAAATTAATTATACGTGAGGCAGAAAAAAATGCGGATCGTATTGTTAATGAGGCACTTTCAAAAGCAAGAAAAATTGCGTTGGAAATAGAAGATTTGAAGAAGCAATCAAAAGTTTTCCGTAACCGATTTAAAATGTTGATCGAGGCTCAGCTTGAAATGGTCAATAGTAAAGATTGGGATCAATTAATGGAATTTGATATTGATGCGACAGAGTTAAAGTCAATTGCTGAAGAAGAAGAATTACATTTTAGCACACAAAATAACTAAAACATGAAAAGTATTGACGAATGAGTAAATATTGCATATAATTCGTTATACAATATTTTAATGGGGAAAATTTCATATGATGAAACGAAGATAGGGACAGTACGACTTCAACTCTTTTACTTAGCGAGCCGGTGATGGTGGGAGTCCGGTTAAAAGGGAAGTTGGAACATCACCCTGGAGTTCTTGTGCTGAAGTAATAGTAAGTACAAGCGTGACTACACGTTATTATATACAAGTGGGCAATTTTTGCCTATTTGGGTGGTACCGCGGGAAAAACCTTCTCGTCCCAAAGGGGATGAGAAGGTTTTTCTATTATTGTAAAATCGTTATGATTACAAATGATTAGAATTTCTTTAAATGGTTAATGATGAATGAAGATAATAAAAGGAAGGTGTAAGAGATTTGGATTATAAAGAAACATTATTAATGCCAAAAACAAAGTTTCCAATGCGAGGGAATTTAACGAAAAAAGAACCTGAAATTCAGGCGAAATGGGAAGAAATGAACATTTATAAAAAAGTACAAGAACGGACGAATGGACGCCAAAAATACGTTCTTCATGATGGACCACCATATGCGAACGGTAGTCTTCATATGGGGCATGCCTTAAATAAAGTCTTAAAAGACATCATCGTACGTTCAAGGTCAATGTTAGGCTATGATGCGCCATATGTTCCAGGATGGGATACACATGGTCTTCCGATTGAACAAGAATTAACGAAAAAAGGTGTTAATCGGAAAGAAATGACTGTTTCTGAGTTCCGGAAACTTTGTGAACAATATGCTTACGAACAAATTGATATTCAACGAAAAGGATTTAAAAGCCTTGGTATTCGAGGAGACTGGGAAAATCCATATTTAACGCTTCATCCAACATTTGAAGCACAACAGATTCGCGTTTTTGGTGAAATGGCGAAAAAAGGTTTAATCTATAAAGGTTCTAAACCTGTTTATTGGTCTCCATCTTCTGAATCAGCTCTTGCTGAAGCGGAAATTGAATATAAAGATGTACGTTCACCATCGATTTATGTTGCTTTCCCAGTAAAAGATGGAAAAGGTGTTTTAGATAATGATACTGAAATTGTGATTTGGACAACGACACCATGGACAATTCCAGCTAACTTAGGTATTTCTGTTCACCCTGAGTTTAACTATATTGTTGTAAACGTTGGGGACCGTAAATTCCTAATTGCTGAAGATTTATTAAAAACTGTGGCAGAAGAAATTGAATGGACAGACTATAAAGTTGTTCAAACAGTGAAAGGAAAAGAGTTAGAATACGTCGTTGCAAAACATCCGATTTATGATCGTGATTCTCTTGTGATGTGCGGTGAACACGTCACTTTAGATGCAGGTACAGGAGCCGTTCATACCGCTCCGGGACACGGGGAAGACGACTTCTATATTGGTCAAAAATATAATTTAGGTGTTTTAGCACCGGTCGATGAAAAAGGACATTTGACGGAAGAAGCACCAGGATTTGAAGGACTTTTTTACGATAAAGCAAATAAAGCCATTACAGAAAAACTAAAAGAAGTAGGGGCTTTATTAAAACTGAATTTCATTACTCACTCCTATCCGCATGATTGGCGTACGAAAAAACCTGTTATTTTCCGTGCTACACCACAATGGTTCGCATCCATTGAACCGATTCGTGAACAATTGCTAAAAGAAATTCAAAATGTTACTTGGTATAATCAATGGGGCGAAACAAGACTATATAACATGATCCGCGACCGTGGTGATTGGTGTATTTCTCGTCAACGGGTATGGGGTGTACCTATTCCAGTCTTTTATGCGGAAAATGGAGAAGCCATTATTACTGAAGAAACCATTGAACATGTGGCGAAATTATTTGAAGAACATGGTTCAAACGTTTGGTTTGAACGTGAAGCAAAAGATTTACTTCCTGAAGGCTTTACTCATCCAGGTAGTCCGAATGGTGAGTTTACTAAAGAGACGGATATTATGGATGTATGGTTCGATTCAGGCTCTTCTCACCATGGTGTATTACGTACACGAGAAGAATTACAATTTCCTGCTGATATTTATTTAGAAGGTTCTGACCAATATCGTGGTTGGTTTAACTCTAGTTTAATTATTAGCGTGGCCGTAAACGGAGTCGCTCCATATAAAGGTGTTGTTTCTAACGGCTTTACAGTCGATGGTGAAGGTAAAAAAATGTCTAAGTCCGTTGGTAACGTCATTGTACCTGAACAAGTAACAAAACAATATGGTGCGGATGTCCTTCGCCTATGGGTAACATCCGTTGATTATACACAAGATGTACGTGTTTCGATGGATCACTTTAAACAAATTTCGGAAGTGTATCGAAAAATCCGTAATACCGTACGATTCATGCTTGGTAACTTGAACGACTTTAATGTGAAAAAGGATGCGGTATCCTTTGAAAACTTACGCGAAGTGGATCAATTTATGCTCGTGAAATTGAATAAATTGATCAAAAAGGTACGTGAAAACTACTTAAACTATAAATTCTCGGAAATATATCATGACCTTACCCATTTTATTACACTCGATTTAAGTGCGTTCTATTTAGACTTTGCTAAAGATGTTCTTTACATTGAGGCGGAAAATAACCTTGTTCGTCGTTCAATGCAAACGGTCATTTATGAATGCTTAGTTGCACTAACAAAAATGTTATCACCGATTTTACCGCATACAGCAGATGAAATTTGGGGCTACATCCCAGGAGTAGAAGAAGAAAGTGTACAATTAACCGATATTCCTGAATATAAGGAAATTCCAAAGGCTGTTGAATTAGAAGAAAAATGGACGAAATTCATGGAGCTTCGTGATGAAGTCTTAAAGGCTTTAGAAGAGGCACGTAACGCCAAAATTATCGGTAAATCTTTAACCGCAAAAGTTACGTTGTATGTTCGTGAACATATAAAACCATTGTTAGATTCGATTGATGAAAATATCGGACAGATATTTATCGTATCTGACTTTGAAGTTGCAGGCAGTTATGAAGAAGCGCCAGATGAAGCATTGAAACTTGAACATGCCGCAATCGTAGTAACAAAAGCTGAAGGTGAAACATGTGAACGTTGTTGGGTCGTAACACCGGATGTCGGTAAAAACGACAAACATCCAACATTATGCCCGCGTTGTGCTGATGTTGTGGAAAAAAATTACAGTAACATAGTGAAATAATGTTAAAATTCGAAAAAGGGCTAGAATGACAGCCCTTTTTCTCTTTGAAAAAAATAACTATATTTCCTTGAAACGTCAAAATATCAATATTTTTTTCAAACTTTCCTTGTCACATTCGGTCATACTATACATACAATAAAAAATAGATTATGGATTCTATTGAACGTATAAGGGAGGTTTTTCATGGAAAACACATTGCTGAATTCACTTTATCAGGAACTGTTGGCTATGAAAGAAGATCTAGAAGAACGTCTTTTAAACCAACAATTGTCACCGTATGTAAAACAGATGGCAGAAGAAGAATTGCACGATATCGTAGCTACCATTAAAAAAATTGAAGATGGTGAGTTTGGCGTTTGTGAAGAAACAGGGACTTCAATTCCGTTAGAATTATTATCTTTCCAACCTAATGTACGTTCAATCAGTGAAGTCAATTCTATTTTAAAATATTTCAAAAAGCCAGTTTTTCCACCTTACCAAGTAAAATTCCCCCATTTTTAAGGGTTGACGATGTTGACATAATCTTTTTATTTCCAATCGTCAACCCTAATTTTTATTATCAATTGTTTATATATAGTA
>CADBNU010000194.1 GCA_902796085.1 Heyndrickxia coagulans | reverse complement strand
TCCTGTAGCTTCCTGTAAAATTTCTAACGGTTTTTTCATTTTACCATATTGATGAACTTTCTCAATAAACCATCTCTTTATTTGAATGAGATCACCATTAGCTACAATTTCATCAAAATTTGGAAGATCTTTTAATATTGCATGTTTAAATTGTGCTGCATAAATATAACCTAACGCATATGATGGGAAATAACCGAAACTTCCACTAGACCAATGTACATCTTGAAGAACACCTACACCATCATGATCCGGTTTGACTCCTAAATATTCTTTGTATTTCTCGTTCCATATCATAGGCAAATCTTGAACTTCAATTTCATCGTTAAAGAGGCCCTTCTCTATTTCATAACGAATAATGATATGTAAAGGATACGTTACTTCATCAGCTTCAATTCGGATTAAACTTGGCCGTACTTCATTAATAGCAAAATAAAAATCATTAAGTGATACATTATTTAATTGACCACTGGTATATTTTTTCAATAAATCATAGTTTCGCTTCCAAAATTGTTTATTTCTACCAATAAAAATTTCATTAAACAATGATTGTGATTCATGAATACCCATTGATGTACCTCTAGCTAAAGTTGTCCCTGCAAGTTCTTTACAAATATTTTGTTCATAAAGGGCATGACCACCTTCATGCATTACGCCAAAGATAGCAACACGAAAATCCTGTTCGTCGTATTTGTTTGTTATGCGTGTATCACCTTGGTTAATTGTTATTTGAAAAGGGTGGACCGTTTCGTCTAGACGTCCTGCATTAAAATCAAAACCCATCTGTTTTAATATTTCGATACTAAATGCTTCCTGTTTTGCCTTTGGAAAATAAAAATTAATAAAAGATGTGTCGACTTTGCTATTTGATTTCTCAATTTTTTGTAATAAGCCAACAATACCGTCACGAACTTCCCGAAAAACAGTATCTAATTTCTCAACCGTCATTCCTGGTTCGTACATATCAAGTAAAGTATTATATTTATTTCCATTATAACCCCAGTAACCTATAAAACGCTTTGTTGTCTCAACAAGTTCTTCTAAGTAGGGACGAAACATGTCAAAGTCTGCCTTTTCTTTCGCTTCTTCCCAAACAGATTCTGCCTTTGCTTGTAAAGTAACATAAGCTTGGTATTCATCTATCGGGATTTTTTTCATTCGTTCAAAACTTTTTTTACAATCCAGTGCAGTTTTTAAAGCAATCTCAGACATTTGATCCTTATTTTTTCCATCCAATAATTGATTCAAAAAAGATTCCATCTCTTCGGAAGTTTCCATTTTATAAACTTCAGATGACAATAACCCAATCACTTCGGAACGTCCTTCGACTCCTTTTTTCGGAGCTCCTGTTCGAAGATCCCAATACATTAATTTTAACGCTTCTTCATATGCTTTTATTTTTTTTACATATTTTAAAAAGTCAGTTTCTAATTGTTTTGTCATAGTGGCCATTAATATCCCCCTTTAAATTTGATAAACTTATTATAGCCTGAATTTGAATTGTCGTAAATTTTTACAATTATTAAAACTTATGTATATCCAATAAGTCCCAAGTCTTGCATTTTGATGGTGGACAAAGTGAAATGTTTCACAATTATAGCATCTAAGGGAAAAGACAATAAAAAAATAAGGAAGGAGCTGTCCATAAAGTCTGATTTTGTGGTCAATGATAGCTACATTAGCGAATACCAGTGGCACGGACCTAAACCACCTTACGTGGAAACATGTTTGCGGAGGTCTTTGTTTCCCGTAGTATCGTAGCCGACTTTCCAATCAAAAATCCTTTATGACTTTTGGACAGCCCCATTACTAATTATTAGATCTGAACAGTGGAGTGGATAAATTGAAATTTAATGCTTGGTGGACATTTTCCTCTGCTTCTTTTATAGATTGGATCGCCTCTTGTGCCAAATGATCTTGTTGTAGTTCTTCATATGCAGATTCCAATGCTTTAAAAATACGATCAAAATCTATATGATTATCTTTATACATATTCCACCCCTTTTCTTCTTTTTGATAATAAATATTATAATCATGAAAAAATAAAATATTCCTAAATTTTACAAGTTCGAATGAATACATTTTTTCACGATAAATTTTATAAAAGAAAAAGACCCATTACTTCCCAAAATATATTTGAAAAGTAATCTGGTCCTTAGTAAAATGAATGAATGATTAGTCCAATTATTTATCTAACTTATAACTTCTTTCGGTTTTCTCGGTCCCCAAAATTGATAATAGTCAGTTTTAATAAAACCATTAAATAATTTTCGTTTTTTTGTTGCTTTTTTACCGTATAATTTTTCAAAGTTTTCATGGGACGTAAGAATATAGATTGACCAGGTATCTAATTGATCATAAACTTGTCCCATTTCTCGATAAAGTTTTTCTACTTCTTCTTTTTCGCTAAGTCTTTCTCCATAAGGAGGATTACTAACGAGTACACCATATTTTAATTTAGTATGAAAGTCCGTTGCCCTCATTTGTTTGAATTGAATTAAATCAACTAGTCCGGCCTCCATTGCATTTGTCTTCGCAATCTCCACCATTTTGTGATCGATATCAGAGCCAAAAATGGTTAACTCTTGGTCATATTTAGCCAAGTCTTCCGCTTCATTTCGTGCCTCATCCCAAACAGACTTACTCATCCAATGCCACTGTTCAGATATAAAATCCCGATTAAACCCTGGAGCGATATTTTGCCCTATCAGCGCTGCTTCTATCGGAATCGTTCCAGAACCACAGAAAGGATCTACAAAAGGTTTATCAGGTGTCCAATTTGTTAATAGAATTAAAGCTGCTGCTAATGTTTCCTTTAACGGTGCTTCTCCTTGAGCAGTTCGATATCCTCGTTTATGTAAACCAGGTCCACTAGTATCAATGGTTAGTGTCACCTTATCCTTCAAAATTGATACTTCAATAGGAACCTTTGGTCCCTTTTCATCAAACCAGCTTACACTCTTATATTTTGACTTCAACCGTTCTACAATTGCTTTTTTTACAATGGCTTGACAATCTGGCACACTATGTAATGTAGACTTTACCGATTTGCCTGAAACAGGAAATTCGCTATGTTCATTTAAAAATTGTTCCCATGGTAATTTTTTTGTACCTTCAAAGAGTTCATCAAAGGTTCTTGCCTTAAATTCTCCGACAATAATTTTGATACGATCAGCCGTACGAAGCCATAAGTTACTCCTTGCTATTGCAAGACTATCACCATTATATATAATTTTCCCGTTGTCTACTTTACATTCATAACCTAAGTTTCGAACTTCTTTAGCAACAACAGACTCAATCCCCATTGCTGCAGTAGCTAAAAGTTTAAATTTTGACATCTCATCACCTCTACATTTAACCATTATGTTTATTTTAAACAAAATAAGGCTGTCTCATAACGGAGAGTCCGTAATTCATGAGACAGCCTTCCTTATCGTTCGAATCCGTTAATAACGTTCTATAAGCCATGTTCTGTACCTTCGTACTACCAGCGACTCTCGTCTCGTACTCCGGTGGTAATCATCTATCTGCAAGAGAATCTCTTGCCTCCCCCTTAGGTTCATTTCCCCAGGGGAAGTTCCCCTACCATAATTTGGGTTTCTCGCTCGTGGGGTTTACCTCGTTCCACCCTTGTCATTTCTTCCAAGGCTACGTCACTGTGGCACTTTCAAGGTAATAGCACCATATCCAAACGGACTTAGGTACGTTCCCTGCCGTCAGTCCAGTCGTAACCAGACTGCCCTGGCTTATTGTTTCGCCAGGCACGATCACTACGGGCATCTCAGCACCGTGCGAGCATGGACTTTCCTCAGCACTGCAATGCAGTACCGCGATTACCCGAACGTTATTAACGGTGACACTATATTAGTATAATCTAAGCAAAAAAAACTTTCAATGGTTATTTATTCAATCAATGGTAACATTAATCTTGTAATTTACTTCCAAAAACATGTTTTTCTAAATTACTCAACCGCTTTAAAATATCAAAATTCGTTGCTCCTGTTGGTTGCACAGGTTGTTTGCGTGCTTCTTCTAATTGTTTCTTTAATTTTTGGTTTTCAAGTTGAAGTTCCTCTATGTATTTTGTAAAGATTTCATAATCTTTAATAATAATGTCTAAATATTGATCCACTTCTTCTTGATTGTAACCACGCATACTTGTTTTAAATTCCTTTTCAAGTATGTCTTTTGCTGTTAATTGAATATTGGATAACAAATTTATCACCCCGATCTAATTCATTACTTGTATTTTTCCAGAAATATAAAGTTTTGTCAATTTTACATACAAGGTCTACTTACCTATGTAATAGGTCATCTGTTCAACATATCACAGATGCAATCCATATTATACAACAACTTTACGAAAAAGTAATACGAATTATACATATAATATATTATTTATTTTTCTTTTCAAAAATCTATAGTCCTGTACCTATTTATGATACAGGACCAAATTTTATTCCACTATTTTATAACTTTAGCAACCACAAAATGGTTTCATTGGACGTGGACAGCCACAATTGACATGTTGATGGCTTACTTCATTTACACAGGATTCCGTATGTGGACAATAATGTTCATGGATAAACTTGTGTTTATTTACTGTCGTTGTATGAGATGGATGAATATGAGGGACAATGGTAGTAAATTGGTTTGTATTAACAAAATGCTGAGTTGGCGATACAATTGGTGGTGTGACGTTTGCTGGAGCTATATTTACCGGTCCTGTTGTTACTGGACCTGGTCCCGGTCCGAATCCTGGGCCAAATCCTGGGGTCGGTCCCATACCTGGTCCAAAACCTGTTGTTTGCATCATCCCTGTTGGATCACCCATCGGTGGCATTTGATTGCATGAAAATGAAGGCATACATTTTCTCCCCTTTCAATGATTAATCAGCTTCTACACTAATAACCTATGATATATAGGGGATACATGTACTAATGAAATCACCTATTTTTCCAAGATTCCTAAAGTAATAAAAGCATTTCATCTTGAAAAATGATAAATACGAACATAACGGTTACGATTAAAGTAAAAAAAAGGAATAATAAGGCACGATGCAACTTACTCACTACTTTCAATGTATGATGATAGACACAAATAATTGTAACGATATTATATTAAGAACGCAATTACTTTTTTGATTTTTC
>CADBNU010000193.1 GCA_902796085.1 Heyndrickxia coagulans | reverse complement strand
GACTTGGAAATTGGGCAATTGGTTTGGGAGCATTGTCTGTCGTAATTAGTTTGTTTTTAATTCCTTTCTTTTATTAATAGTGAAAGGTCAGTCCCCATTTTAGGGCCTGACCTTTTATTTATGCTTTTGTTTGTGAAATTTTTTCTTTTTCCTTTTCATAATATTCTTCGGCTATAGCATCAATTTCCTTTTTCAATTCTTCGACCATAATTTCTTCAGGGACTTTACGAATAATTTTTCCCTTTCTAAATAATAAACCTTCTCCTCGGGCACCAGCAATACCTATATCAGCTTCTCGAGCTTCTCCAGGACCATTAACTGCACATCCTAAAACAGAAACTTTAATTGGTGCTTTAATTTTTTGAATATACTCTTCTACTTCATTTGCTATACTAATTAAATCAATTTCAATCCGACCACAAGTTGGGCAAGAAACAAGTGTTGCTGCATTTGAGATTAATCCAAAGGATTTTAATAATTCCCGTGCAACTTTAACTTCTTCTACAGGATCTGCACTCAAGGAAACGCGAAGTGTATTTCCAATCCCTTTGCTTAAAATTGCACCTAAACCAGCCGCACTTTTTACCGTACCCGCAAATTGTGTACCGGATTCAGTAATTCCTAGATGAAGAGGGTAATTAAAGGCTTTTGCTGCTTTTTCATATGCTTCAATGGCTAAATTTACATCTGATGCTTTTAAAGAAACAATGATGTCGTGGAAGTTAAGCTCTTCTAAAATTTTAATGTGGTGTAAAGCACTTTCTACCATTCCATCTGCTGTCGGATAGCCATATTTTTCTAATATATGTTTTTCCAAGGAACCGGCGTTAACCCCAATACGTATTGGAATTCCTTTTTCTTTTGCAGCGTTTACAACAGCTTCCACTTTATCTCTTTTTCCGATATTTCCTGGATTAATTCGTACTTTATCTACGCCACCTTCAATGGCCTTTAAAGCATATCGATAATTAAAGTGAATATCTGCAACAAGGGGGATATTAATACGTTTTTTTATCTCTGGAATCGCATTGGCTGCTCGTTCATCTGGAACAGCAACACGTATTATTTGACAACCTGCTTCTTCTAATCGTTTGATTTGCGCAACGGTAGCTTCTACATCATGTGTTTTTGTTGTAGTCATACTTTGAATATGAACATGGTTATTTCCGCCAACCGTTAAATTTCCTACTTTAACTGGACGAGTTTTCGTACGATGCGTAATTTCACCCAAGATTATTCTCTCCCTTATATAGTAATCCATTTTTACACATTTTGACATCATTCCTTCTTTTATCTACTATATTTTATCAGTCATTTATGCATTGTATCAAGAAAAACCATGACTCAAGTTATTCTGCTACTTTATCATAATATGGTATCCGATATATTTGTCCAGGTTGCATTTGCTCTGGACTAATTCCATTGTTTAAATAGATAAAGTCTTCCACAATTTGTTCGATCGGAATATGTTCAGGAAAAAATCCCCTGCTTTCAATCAGTGATACTAATGTGTCGCCTGGCTTAACAGTCACTTCAAAATATTTATAAGTTGTCATTGTTTCCTTTGACTCTCCTTGATTATGTTCAACTAAAGGAAGGGTTCCGTTTGTTAAATCAATAAAAACAGCATACATGATTAAAATGATTAATATCGTACCAAAGGCTCTTTTCACTGGCATCACCTTTTTTAAATTTTTAAGAGAATTAAAATATTTTTAATAGATTATATTAATCATGTTTCGAAGTAATTCCTTTCATTTAAAGAAAAAAGAAAATTCCATCTATTCATAGATCATTGCTAGTTTTCAGTAAAGTTGTTTAAACACACATAAGAATAAAGATTGTAAGAACTCAAATACTATGTTTAGTAATGCAGTTTTTGTAATGTTTTAGAAATATAAATGCAATAAAAATGAAATAAATTATTGGATTGTTAAAAATATGTAAATTTTTGTCGATAGATATTTACAATCTGATATGAAATTTCATATAGTTTTATGGGGTTACTAATAATACAAAAAATTGTAGGGGTTGAAATTGTACAAATGGATATTCAACAAATAATTTTTCAATTTATTGGTGGACTTGGTATTTTCCTTTTTGGTATTAAAGCAATGGGAGAAGGACTGCAAAAGTCTGCTGGTGATCGTCTTAGAGATTTGTTAGATCGTTATACAACAAACCCTATTAAAGGCGTACTTGCCGGAATGGTTGTAACGGTTCTTATTCAATCCAGTTCTGCAACGACCGTTATTACTGTTGGTTTAGTTAGTGCAGGGTTTATGAATTTACGTCAGGCGATTGGGGTTATAATGGGGGCTAATATTGGTACAACAGTTACAGCTTTCATAATCGGAATTGATATCGGTGAATATGCACTACCGATTTTAGCATTTGGTTCATTTCTTCTCTTTTTCTTTAAAGCGAAAAGAGTTCAATATATTGGACAAGTTTTGTTTGGCTTCGGTGCACTCTTCTTCGGACTTGAATTGATG
>CADBNU010000192.1 GCA_902796085.1 Heyndrickxia coagulans | reverse complement strand
GAAATTTCGGATTCTTCTAATAGATCTGCTACTGTCTCTGCATGGGTTTTTACAATTCTCTTTTCACCGTCAGCGACAAGTGTAATACTTTTTTTTGTCCCTTGGTAGATGAGAAGACCTGCTACTGATACTACTACCGCGAGTGTTGCAGCAGTAATAACCAGTTTTTTCTTGCTATTAAAAACAGCAAGAGCAAGGTCTTTCATTTTTTGGAAATTCATGAATTTGCCTCCTTTTATTCATGGCGTGAGTATAAAAGAGAATAAGCAGCAGCATGTCAGTTTTTTGAGAATAGAGAATAGTTTACTAGATTTGTGCTATATTATTACATAATTTATTTCTTTTTGAAAAGCCTGTTTTGTCGACATAATTTTTAGAAGTGAGGGGATTTAGATAAAAACACGTAATAATTTGTCAAATCCCCTACAACTTTTGTCAACTAATCCCGAAAAGTTTTTTCGCATTTTTAGTTGTAACATCTGCTATTTCCTCAAAAGTAACTCCTTTAAGTTCAGCAATTTGTTCTGCAACTAACTTGACATAAGCTGGCTCATTTCTCTTTCCTCTGAACGGATGAGGCGCTAAATACGGACAATCCGTTTCAATTAATAATTTATCTAATGGAACAACCTTTGCTACTTCTTTTGGCAATTTTGCATTTTTAAATGTGACCGGGCCGCCAAGAGAAACATAAAAATTCATATTGATGATTTCTAGTGCTGTATTAGCATCACCACTAAAACAATGCATAATTCCTCCAACATCTTCTGCTTTTTCCTCTTTTAAAATTCGAATACAATCTTCTGTTGCATCCCGATTATGAATCATAATCGGTAGTTTTAATTTTTTTGCTAGACGAATTTGTTTACGAAAAAGCTCATGTTGGACTTCCTTTGGTGATTTATCCCAGTGGTAATCTAAACCTGTTTCTCCTAAAGCTACGATTTTTGGATGGGCACAAAGATCTTCAATCCATTGTAAATCCTCTTCGCGGCAATCGATGGCGTCTACTGGATGCCAGCCAATACAACCGTATATATTGTCATATTTATTAATTAAATCCATCGCTTTCGTAATTGTTGGACGGTCAAAACCGACGACAACAATGTTTGTAACACCTGCATCCTTAGCCCTCTTCAAAACTTCTTCTAAATCCTCTGCAAATTGATCTGCATTAATGTGGGCGTGGGTATCAAATAACATATCACTTTCTCCTTTAAGTTTTTTTAAAGAAGAAGGCTATCAATTTCCTTGATTACTCACATTAACATAGATATATTTCAATTTTGTTACAATCTGTTAATAATTCAAGTACAAAATGATAGGTGACCTTCTTCTTTCTTGTAATATTCATTTTTTCATAAAAAAATAAAGCTATCCCATCCACTGTTTCTAATTTTATTAAAAACAATTCCATAGTGTAGAAAATACTTTATCGGGATAGCTTTATAATGGTATAACAATCAATTTTTAATACTTCATTTTTATTTCACTTTAGCTCCGATCGGTAAACTTTCAGCAACGGTTGCTAGAGACAAGACTCCGTCTTTTTCTCCTGCTAAAATCATACCTTCAGATATTTCACCACGTAATTTTACAGGTTTTAGATTCGTAATTACAATTACTTTCCTTCCAATCAAATCATCTGGTTTATAGTATTCCGCTATACCAGAAACTACTTGGCGCTTTTCGTAGCCTAAATCTAACTGAAGTTTTAACAATTTATCTGCCTTTTTCACTGGTTCACAATGAGTGACTTTCGCTACACGAAGGTCAATTTTTGCAAAGTCATCAATTGAAATTTGTGGTAATTGTTCTTCCTTCACGTCTTCCCTTTTTTCTTCTTTAGGTACATTCGCTTTCATTTGATCTTGTATGTAAGCAACTTCCTTATCAAAATCCAGACGTGGAAAAATTGGATCTCCTTTTTTAACCTTCGTACCTGCTGGGATTTGCCCGAATTCATTTAAACTTTCCCAAGAATGTAATCTTTCATCTTGAATATTTAATTGTTCAAAAATTTTCTTTGGTGCACGTGTTAAGAATGGTTGTATTAAGATTGCTACACGACGTAATGTTTCTGCCAAGTGAATAAGGACACTTTCAAGTTCTTCTCGTTTTGTCTCGTCTTTAGCAAGCTTCCAAGGCATTGTTTCATCAATAAATTTATTTGCACGACTAATGATTTGCCAAACAGCTGAAAGTGCAACAGAAAATTCCATTTTCTCCATGGCTTCTTCAAATTTACGAACACCATCAATATTTGCTTGTACTAATGATTGTTCAAATTCTGTATGGGATCCGCTATAAGCAGGGATAACCCCATCAAAATATTGTGTGATCATTGCAACGGTACGATTTAATAAGTTTCCTAAATCATTAGCTAAATCATAGTTTATGCGATTTATAAAGTCTTCTGGTGTAAAAACTCCATCACTACCAAAACTTACTTCACGCATTAAGTAGTAACGAACAGCATCTAAACCATAACGGTCGACTAACATGTCAGGATATACAACATTACCTTTCGATTTTGACATTTTTCCATCTTTCATTAACAACCAACCATGGCCAAATACTTTTTTCGGCAATGGTAATCCTAGAGCCATTAACATAATTGGCCAATAAATGGTATGGAAACGAACGATCTCTTTTCCAACCATATGAACATTAGCCGGCCAATACTTCTTAAATTTTGAATCATCTTCACTGCCATAGCCAAGAGCCGTAATATAGTTTGCTAATGCATCAATCCATACATAAATAACGTGTTTCGGATTACTTTTAACAGGAATGCCCCATTTAAATGATGTTCTGGAAACAGCCAAATCTTCTAAACCTGGCTTTATAAAATTATTGATCATCTCATTTTTTCGTGATTCCGGCTGAATGAAATCAGGATGTTCTTCATAATATTGTAAGAGACGATCAGCATATTTACTCATTCTAAAGAAATAACTTTCTTCCTTGACAAGCTCCACTTCATGGCCACTAGGAGCTTTACCGCCGATTACTTTTCCATTTTCGTCACGATAAACTTCAGCTAATTGTGACTCTGTAAAGTATTCTTCATCCGGTACGGAATACCAACCTTCGTATTCCCCTAAGTAGATATCACCTTGTTCTAACAATTGTTCGAATATTTTTTGAACCGCTTCTTCATGTTCTTTATCAGTTGTCCTGATAAATTTGTCGTTAGAAATATCTAATTTTTTCCATAATCTCTTCATGTCTTCAGCCATATTGTCAACATATTCTTTTGGCGTTAAACCTAGTTCTTTTGCCTTTTTTTCAATTTTTTGACCATGTTCATCAGAACCAGTTAAATAAAACACATCATAACCCTGTAGGCGCTTATAACGTGCAACCACATCACAGGCTATTGTTGAGTAAGCATTTCCTATATGAAGCTTACCGCTTGGATAATAAATTGGTGTAGTTATATAAAATGTTTTCTTTTCTGCCATTTTTATCTCCTCGTTTCTATAAACTTAAGAAAACTGCCTAATTGGTAAATCTGGATGATACTAGAAGTATAATCTCCTTAAAAGAAAGGAAAGTTACATTTAAAATATAGTTGTTCATTTCGTAAAAGAAGCCCTCAGAATTTGAACCGAGAGCAATTTTAATTTGCAACTATTAATAGTCTAGCTTAACCGCTTATATAGGAAAAATATACCTAAATAACTTGAAAAATGCAACCTTCCTAGTTGTGCCATTACCATGATAATTGTCATTAAAAGAGCTTTCAAACCTATAAATTTCAAATTATTGACGGTAACTATGAACATTGTTACTATAAATGTAATTAAATAAAATTTGTTAATTTTCTATTAATTGAATACATGTGAGAGGGGTTATTCAATGAAATCCACAGGAATTGTAAGAAAGGTCGATGAACTAGGTCGAGTAGTCATTCCAATAGAACTCCGTCGTTCACTTGGCATTGAGGAAAAAGATGAACTCGAAATTTATGTCGAAGATGATAAAATTGTGTTGAAAAAGAACAAACAAAATAAAATATGTATGATAACCGGGAAACAATCAGATGAAAATATCGTACTAGCAGATGGGAAAATCGTATTAAGTGAAGATGGTGCAAAACAATTAATCCATGAGTTGAAAAATGTCTTTCACATAAAAGAGGATTGAAGGGCAAAGTTGCCCTTAGAAAATGCTTGTTATTTTCAATATAGAGCAAAGATTGATTATACAATTGTTTTATTGATCCATATGATATACCTTGTATACTTCTCTTTTTCCCATGCCGCGATCCTTCGCTGCTTTTTTTATTGCCTCCTTCGGAAAGTCTCCCTGCGCAATATAATATTCAACATGTTGTTTTATATCTAATGACTCCCAAAATTGTTCATTTCCATCTTCTTCATTTTCATTGTTTCCTTCAACTATAATACAAAATTCTCCTCGTATCTCATGATTGTTTATCCAATTTAATAATTCATACAAATTCCCTCGTATATACTCCTCAAACTTTTTCGTCAATTCCCTAGCAAGTACAGCCGATCGATTGCCGAATTTTTCATTTAACGATGATAATGTTTCCTTTATGCGATGTGGTGCTTCATAAAATATAATGGTTGCATTTAGTTTCTTTAATTGTTCTAATTCTGAATTTCGTTCCTTCTTTTTCCTTGGTAAAAAACCATAAAAATAAAACGGTTGTGGTTGAATACCTGAAGCTGTTAAAGCAGTAAGAGCCGCATTCGCACCGGGAAGGGATACAACGGAAATTCCTTCATTAACAGCATCCCTGACAAGCTCGAAACCTGGATCTGAAATAGCCGGCGTGCCTGCATCTGTAACTAATGCAATACTTTTCCCTTCTTTTAACTGTGCAATTAAATGCCTACCGCTCGATTCCTTATTATGTTCATGGTAGCTTACCATCGGTGTTTGAATTTCAAAATGCGTTAACAGCTTTCTAGTATTTCTGGTATCCTCTGCAGCAATAATGTTAGCTTCATTTAAAATGCGGACCGCTCGAAATGTCATGTCTTCCAAATTTCCTATCGGTGTAGGAACTAAATATAATATTCCTTTATTGTTTTGATAACTCTTTTGTATGTTCACGTGACCAAAACTCCCTTAAAAACTTTTCTTTTTCTTTTCTTGTTAGTTTTTTAAACTTGTACTCTGCACGCATGGCTTCACTTTTTGTTCCATACCTTTCATAATAAATTAATTTTACTGGCAGGCGGTTTCTTGTATACTTTGCACCTTTTCCAGAGTTATGTACAGCAAGTCTTTTTTGTACATCAGCAGCATAACCACCATAAAAAGAGCCATCTGCACATTCTAACACATAAAAATAATAGTTATTCTTTACCATATAAGATCTCATTCACTTCTTCCGTATAATTCCCATCTTCCTTATAAACAATAAGCGGTGGGAGAATTTTCAAATCTGGTTTTCCATCTTTTATTCCCTCAATTAAAATGGTATTTGCCTCCTTGCCTAATTTCGGATATACAAAGCGTAATCTTTTCGGTTCCACTCGATAATGGCGCATTAATTCTAACATTTCAAGAAGTCTGCCTGGACGATGAACAAAGGCTACTTTCCCACCAGGTCGCACTAATTGACTACTTACCCGTACACAGTCTTCCAATGTACAATAAATTTCATGCCTTGCAATAGCAAAATGTTCCCTTTCATTAATTAAATTTTTTTCTGATACAGGAAAATATGGTGGATTACAGGTTACTACATCAAATGTATTAAATCCAAGTTTTTTAGGCATTTCTTTCAGATCACCATGAATCATATTTATTTGGTCTTCTAACTTATTATAAGTAACACTTCTTTTTGCCATATTACATAATCGTTCTTGAATTTCAACGCCAGTAATTTTTGCTTTTGTTCGGGGACTAAGTAAGAGAGGAATAACACCATTCCCTGAACATAGGTCAATAATTTTCCCCTTTTGAATCGGTAGATATACAAATCTAGCAAGCAATACTGCATCTAAAGAAAAAGAAAATACGGATGGACTTTGAATAATCCGTAAGTTTTCAGCTAATAAATAATCAAGTCGCTCATCTCCAACCAGTTGAACCAATATACAAGCCTCCAATACATTCATCATTTATTAAGTATTATAAATGGATTTAAAAAAGCTATCCAATAGTTTTGATGATCCTCCAACCAACAGTAAGTAATATCGTACTACAATCGATTAGGGGAGAAAAACTATTTGGATAGCCTTTATTATTTATTCTTATTAAGAAAGGATATACAAAACATACAATCGCCATCTTTACGTAAACTACCGAACTGTAAATTGCAAATATGAAATCCTTCATTATATAATCTTGCCAAGTTATCATAACCTTCACCTATATCTGGAAGGTTTTTCTGCTTTATATTCTTTTTAATTTGATCATTACGATGTTCCGTATTTTCGAAATCGTCATCTAATCGTTTACGCAAATGCTCATTTTCTAATTTTAAAGAGTGATTTTCTTCTAGAACTTCAGCCAATTGCTGTTTCAATTCTCCAAGCTGCTTATATAAATTTCCTATTTGTTGCTCCATATTACTTACAGAGTCAAACAATTCCTTTTTATTCATCATTTTAGCACCTCGTCAATCCGCGGCTTTAGAAGAAATAACTCCTTCTTCAATTATTTCGTCTAATGTATACTCAATAACCTTTTCTTGTTCTTCTAATTCAATTTGAATAATGCGCTCCATTAAATTCAAACCAACAACTTTCCCTTGACCTAACGATGTGTAAATCATCTCACCTAAATCCGGTAGTTGTTCCTTTGCTTCTTCATATTCGTCATTTTCATATTTTAAACAGCACATAAGTCTACCACACAATCCTGAAATTTTTGTAGGATTTAGTGACAGATTTTGATCCTTTGCCATTTTAATAGATACAGGTTCAAAATCACCTAAAAATGTTGAGCAACAGAGCATCCGACCACAAGGGCCAATGCCGCCTAACATTTTTGCTTCATCCCGTACACCAATTTGTCGAAGCTCAATTCTTGTTTTAAATATGGCGGCTAAATCTTTAACGAGTTCACGGAAGTCTACTCGTCCATCCGCGGTAAAATAAAAAATCACTTTATTTCGATCAAATGTATATTCAACATCAACTAATTTCATTTCTAATCCATGTTCATTTATTTTATCAGCACATATTTCAAAGGCATCCTTTGCCGCCTTCCTATTCTCATTTACTTGAAAACGATCCTTCTCATCGGCAAGGCGTAGCACTTTTTTCAATGGTAAAACAATATCTTCCTCTCCAACTACCTTGTTGGCAATAACAACTTTTCCATATTCTATTCCGCGAGCCGTTTCTACAATGACAAATTGTTCCTTTTCTATAACTAAGTCACCGGGATCGAAATAGTATATTTTACCCGCCTTTTTAAAGCGTACACCAACGACATTATACAAATCTATCCCTCCTGCAGCTTTATTATAAGCTGTTCCATTAACAGTGATCCATTAACATTGGATTGCAACCGTTTTTTTGCTTCTAAAATTGCTAAAATCTGTTCCGATAGCCGCTTGCTAGAAACACGAAGCGCTTGCTGCTTCCATTCTGCTTTTAAATCAGGATAGATTAACTCGTTATCCTGCTCTAACTGAATATATAATAAATCTTTATAAATATACAAGAGCATGTCCAATCCCGTATCCATCTGCTCCCTCGATTTAAAATGAGGCAACCAGTCTGTTTGTAAAAATAAAAGCGTATCCATAAGCGTTTGACGAGACTGGATTTCATATAATTTTAACACTAATTTCCTCGCTTGTAAAAACCATTCGTCTTCTTGTAAACGTAAAGCATCTTCAACACTATTCGTTAAGTTTGCCAGTAGCGGTGCCCGTCCTTTTTTTACTCCATTATCAACGAGCATTTCGACTAATTCCCGCTTTGGAATTGGTTGAAATGTGATATGTTGACATCTTGAATAGATCGTAGGCAGGATTTTTTGAATATGCTCCGTAATTAATATAGCAGTAGTTTCACTGTTTGGTTCTTCTAAAAATTTTAACAGGCTATTTGCAGCACTAGCTGTCATTTTATCAGCATCAATGATCATGTAAAACTTACGGCCAGATTCAACACTTTTCTTGGAAAATTCCTTTTGTAGGCTAGAGATTTGCTCTTTTTTTATCGAAGTTCCTTCAGGTTCCAACACATGAATATCTGGATGATTCCCATGACTAATCCGTTTACATTGTATACAAGCATTACATGGTTTGAAATCATCCACTAATTTTTCGCAAAATAAAGCTTTAGCAAACATCAAACCTATTTCTCGTTTTCCTGTTCCTTTCATTCCTTCAAAAAGATATGCATGGGCAATTCTTTTTTTTAATAGTGCCTGTTTCAACAATTTCATAACCAACGGTTGTAATTTTTCCAGCTGTTCCCATTCTCTATGCACAACTATCACTCTTCTCTTTAAAAGCTACTATAATATTTATGAATATAAATTGATAATTAATCCTTTAATTTCACCAAGAATACTCAGAATGTTTATATTTTCCTCTTCGTTTCTTAATAGTTCATCCGTCAACTCAATAAATTTTTCATCAATTTTCTCAATCGTTTGTAATACGCGACTCTCTCCATATATATCCATGGTATGGGACTTGTTTAAACCAATACCATTTTCAGATACTTCTTTTAAAAACTTTTTAACTAACAATTTATATTTCGCTAAGTCACGGAAATTTCGTGATTTAGCTAAACGTTCACCAGCTTTTTCTATATCTGAAAACAGATTTTGGAGTTCTCCCATTTGTAACTTCTCTGTTTGGGATTTGATGACATTTTGGAACTTTGAATTTACTTGCTGTTGCACCTTTATGTCATTAATCAATCGGTCATTCAAGACACGAATATCTTGATTTACCTTCATTAAAGAATCCTCCATATAACTATCATCAATTACGCTTATTTATATAATAAAGGAGGAAATAGAATGAGAGCAACCGGAAATACAGCCCGATTGCTCAAAAGAAATTTCCTTTAAAAATGTAAAAACTGTTCCACTGGTAAAACGAATACGGTTGCACCACCTACTTCTACTTCAACAGGATATGGCATATACGAATCTGCATTTCCTCCCATTGGTGATACGGGTGAAACTAATTGCTCTCTTGAACTACAATTCTCTTTAATTATCTGTAATGCTTTATCTACACGAACATCTTCCGTACCAATAAGAAACGTTGTATTTCCTGATTTTAAAAATCCTCCTGTTGATGCAAGTTTTGTTACACGAAAATTGTTATCCGTAAGTGCACTGAGTAAACGATTACTATCTTGATCTTGGACGACAGCAAGTACTAATTTCATTTCCGTCCCTCCTAAAAATGTCTAATTTAGTCTTTTTATTTTATTATAACAAAAATTAAATCTTCCTAAGAATAACTTTTCTTAATTTTTTGATTATTTTAAAATATTAGTAATTTATATGATATTTTATGTTAGACCAACGTATAATGGTGATAATTTTATTTAAGTCATAAATACCATTAATTTTTTTTTACTATATATCAGCCAGTCATAGCAAATGCTTTATCTAGCATTTATAAATTGTAATATTTTGTTTAATACTTCACGATGTACAATATCAATATCATTCTGTGCATTGATCATCAAAATTCTATCAGGGTACTGTTTTAAAAGTAAGTGATACCCTTCTCGAACCTTCGCGTGAAATTGTAACGATTCAACATCTAAACGATTTACTTCCCTATTTTTATCTTTATTAATTCTTGCTAAACCGACTTCAGGTGGAACATCTAAATAAATTGTGAGATCAGGCATATAATCTTCAATCGCAAATTTATTTATCGTTAATACTTCATTTATACCGATACCTCTAGCATATCCCTGATAAGTTAAACTGCTATCAACAAATCGATCACAAAGGACAATACTCCCTTTGTCTAATTCTGGGATAATTTTTTCAACTAAATGTTGCCTTCTAGCAGCAGCGTACAAAAGCGCTTCTGTCTTTTCATCCATTTTTACATTGTTCCGATCTAAAATAACATTTCTGATTTGTTCTGCTATTTCTATTCCACCCGGTTCTCTTGTCGTAACAACTCGAAACCCTTTTTGTTTCAATGTATCTGCTAAAAGTTTTAAAACTGTACTCTTGCCTGCTCCTTCACAACCTTCTAAACTAAAAAAATAACCCACAATTCATCCTCCAACTTCTTGTTCAATCATTGCATATGTTTAATTATATCGAATTTTATCACTCACGTCTTATTTAACATAAGATATCTATATATTTCTTTATGAAAAGATAAAATCATATTTTTGGATATAAATGCGATCAATACGTAAACTTCAATACTATGAATGATAAATGTTTTGTTTAGAATTTATTTTCCCCAACTGCTTTACAAAAAACATATAAGCTTGCTCATTTGTTTCTGTTTGTACAATTTTTTCTTCACACTCTTTGCAAATAAATGATGATAAAATATAATAACCTTGTCTCTTTTCATTTTCACAAATTATGCATTTTTTTACACCGGTCATCTCCCCACCTCCATATTCCCATTATGCCCTTAAAAACTACAAAATATTCAACTTATCGAATACTTTCTTTAAAACTATTACTATCTTATGTCGTAGGCGTTTATTGCGTGTTTGCCTATATTTTTTTATGAGATTATTGTTGGAGATAGCAAATAAGTAACTCCATATTTTTATAGAAATAAAACTTTATTCGAGTTAAAAAATGAATCAAGTACTTGTTAGGGAAATGAAACTCTTATCCATGGTTCACATACAGGTAATAATGGGGGATATTTACAACACAACTTCTAAACATTTTAAAATTGTGAGGAATATTTACATGAGTTAACCGGGAAGAATATTAGAATAATTAATATATGAGAAAAATTCTTCATAGTCTTTTCCAGGGGGATTTCCCCCCTTTATCCTTTAACTTAATCGATTTTCCACTTGCTGACAAACTTCCTCTGCACTTAGCCCACGTGCTTCAATAACAGATGCCTGGGTTACAGAATCATGCATTCCCATTACATTAGAATCAAAACCTGAAACGACGCAACAATCACAATTTGCCGCATCAGACTCTTGCTTTAACTCAACAACATCATACCCTTTTTCTTTCAGTAATTGTTGTATATTCGTTAAAGAAGCTTCAACACCGATTTTTGCCATAAAATCCACCTCCTCAGTTGGTAAGATGACCAACTCGAGGGAAATTATTCATAATAAATGAGGAGGATCAAAACAAGAAATTTTTTGGCAAATAAAAACAGCGACGAATGTCGCTGTTTTATTTGCCTGGCAACGTCCTACTCTCGCAAAGGGGAACCCTTCACTACCATCGGCGCTGAGAAGCTTAACTTCCGTGTTCGGGATGGGAACGGGTGTGACCTTCTCGCCATCGTCACCAGACCGATATTTAATTGAAGAGAACTTCGTTCTCTCAAAACTAGATAACGCAAGGCAAGTAAACCAAGTTATTGTCAATTGGTTAAGTCCTCGAACGATTAGTATCCGTCAGCTCCACACGTCACCGTGCTTCCACCTCGGACCTATCAACCTTGTCATCTTCAAGG